>JAAUPC010000151.1 GCA_012036325.1 Paracoccaceae bacterium | reverse complement strand
CCTTGGCCGGGGGCGGACGGCGACGCTGCAAGGATGCCGCTGCCAAGGCGGCTGGATCCTGCGCGAGGCGCGGGCCTTGCGCGGGATGGAGGCGGGCCTGTGGGACGGGCGCTGGCAGGTGGCCGGACCAGCGGGTGAGGTGCGGGCGCTGGGGCCCATGGGCCTGCGCCAGTGCCCGGATTGGCGCGGTCTTGGCCTGCCCCGGCAGGTGCTGGAAGTGACGCCCGCCCTCTGGCAAGACGACGTTCTGATCGCCGCTCCAGTGGCGGGTTTTGGCCCGGCCACTGCGACATGCACGCCCAGCTTTCACGCGGCCCTGTTATCGCATTGAACCGGGCGACAAACTGACTATCTTCTGTGCAAGGCCGCTTCCGATCTCGGGCGTGCGGCATATTCGGGAGATGCCTTGTGGGCAATGCGCGCAATATCGCTTTCTGGGTCGTCCTACTGATCCTTGTCATGGCTCTGTTCCAGCTGTTTTCCGGCGGGCAGACGACTTCTTCGTCTCGGTCGCTGAGCTATTCCCAGTTCATTGAGCGGGTGGATGCGGGCCAGGTCACCAGCGTCACTCTGGATGGCGAGCGGATCGTGGTCCGGGCGAGTGACGGCAACACCTATGTCGCGATCAAACCGCAGGGTGAGGTTGTGACCGAGGCGCTGACCCGTGACCTGATCGCCAAAGGCGTAGATGTGCAGGCCGAGCCGCAGGCGCAGTCTGGCTTCATGTCGCTGCTTTCGTTGTGGCTGCCCTTCATCATTCTGATCGGCATTTGGCTCTTCTTCATGAACCGGATGCAGGGCGGCGGTCGTGGCGGGGCCATGGGCTTTGGCAAGTCCCGCGCGAAACTGCTGACCGAAAAGCAGGGCCGGATCACGTTCGACGACGTGGCCGGGATCGATGAGGCCAAGGAAGAGCTGGAAGAGATCGTCGAATTCCTGCGCAACCCGCAGAAGTTCTCACGGCTTGGCGGCAAGATCCCGAAAGGCGCGCTGCTGGTTGGCCCGCCCGGCACCGGTAAGACGCTGCTGGCCCGCGCCATTGCGGGTGAAGCAGGTGTGCCGTTCTTCACGATCAGCGGTTCGGATTTTGTGGAAATGTTTGTCGGCGTGGGTGCGTCGCGTGTGCGCGACATGTTCGAGCAGGCGAAGAAGAACGCGCCCTGCATCGTCTTCATCGACGAGATTGACGCTGTTGGCCGGGCGCGTGGCGTCGGCATGGGCGGCGGCAATGATGAGCGTGAGCAGACGCTGAACCAGCTGCTGGTGGAAATGGACGGGTTTGAGGCGAACGAGGGTGTCATCATCGTCGCCGCCACCAACCGCAAGGACGTGCTGGACCCCGCACTTCTGCGCCCGGGCCGCTTTGACCGCACGATCCATGTGCCGAACCCCGATATCAAGGGGCGGGAAAAGATCCTGTCTGTCCATGCCCGCAAGGTGCCCTTGGGGCCGGACGTCGACCTGCGCACGATTGCGCGCGGCTCACCGGGCTTTTCGGGCGCTGACCTGATGAACCTGGTGAACGAGGCGGCGCTGATGGCCGCGCGCGTGGGCCGCCGGTTTGTGACCATGGTCGATTTCGAGCAGGCCAAGGACAAGGTCATGATGGGCGCCGAACGCCGCAGCATGGTGCTGACCGACGACCAGAAGGAAAAGACCGCCTACCATGAGGCGGGCCACGCCATCGTTGGCATGGCGCTGCCGAAGTGCGATCCGGTCTACAAGGCCACGATCATCCCGCGCGGCGGTGCCCTTGGGATGGTGGTCAGCTTGCCGGAAATGGACCGGTTGCAGATGCACAAGGACGAAGCCAAGCAACGCATCGCAATGACGATGGCGGGCAAGGCGGCTGAGATCATCAAATATGGTGAGGAAGGTGTGTCCTCGGGCCCGGTGGGCGACATTCAACAGGCCTCGGGCCTCGCGCGCGCGATGGTGATGCGCTGGGGGATGTCGGACAAGATCGGCAACATCGACTATTCCGAAGCGCATGAAGGCTACCAGGGCAACACGGCGGGGTTCTCGGTTTCGGCTGAGACGAAGCAGGCCATCGAGGCCGAAGTGAAGGCGCTGATCGACGAGGGCTATCAGGAAGCGCGGCGCATCCTGATCGAGAAGTCGGATGATTTTGAACGCCTCGCCAAGGGCCTTCTGGAGTATGAGACGCTGACCGGCGACGAGATTCGCAAGGTGATTGCGGGTGAGCCGCTGGGCGGCCCGGATGACAGCGACAAGCCAGCCTCGGGCGGGGGGACGACCTCGATCGCGGCGATCCCGAAGACCCGTGGCCGGACGCGAAAGCCCGGCGCTGACCCGGAACCTGCGCCGCTTTGACAGGGTAATAGTTTGTGAAGGCCCCGCCTCCCTGCGGGGCCTTTCGCTTTTCCGGCCCGTTGGCTAGGGTTTCGCCCAAGACGAGCAAGGATGCGGCATGATCACGGCCTTCAAATCCAGCGGCAACCGGCTTTTGCGGATGGACCTTGACCAGGACCATCTGCGCCATGCGCTGTGGATCGATCTTGAGGCCCCCACCCTTGCCGAGGAAGAGGCGGTTGAGGCGACGCTGGGGATTGATGTCCCCACGCGGGAGGACATGCAGGAGATCGAGATCTCCTCACGCATTTACCGCGAAGGGGGCGTGCTGTTCCTGACCGCACAGATCGTGTCCACGGTCGAGGCGCGGGAGACCGAGATTGGCCCGGTGACCTTTGCGGTCCTGGCTGACCGGCTGGTGACGGTGCATTACCACCATCCGGGGTCTTTCGGGCATTTCGCCGACTGGGCCGCCAAGCATGACACCCGGCTGGACAGCGGGCTGGATACGCTTCTTGGCTTGCTTGAGGCGGCCGTTGACCGGTTGGCTGACATTCTGGAGGGCGAGGCCCGCAAGTTGGACGCCCTGTCCAAGGCGATTTTCGCGGCGCACCGCCCCTCGGGCAAGGGCGAGACGCTGGGCGTCGTCTTGCAGCGGATTGGCAGGGCGGAAGATCTGAACGCCAAGGTCGGCGAAAGCCTTGGCACGATCCAGCGGCTGGTGGGGCATTTGTCGATCACCCCAGACCTGCCCGGGGGCCTGCCGTTAAAGCCCGGTGAGCGGTCCACCGTGCGCACACTGTTGCAAGACATCCGGTCCTTGCGCGAAGTGACGGGGGTGCAGACCGACAAGATCCGGTTTCTGCTGGATGCCACGCTGGGGGTCATCAACATCCGGCAGTCCGACATCATCAAGGTCTTCTCGGTCGTGGCATTTGTCTTCCTGCCGCCCACGCTGATCGCCAGCATCTACGGGATGAACTTCGTCCATATGCCGGAACTGGATGAAACCTGGGGCTATCCCACCGCCCTGGGGGCGATGGTGCTGTCGGCGGTGGTGCCCTGGGCGATCTTTCGCTGGAAGAAATGGCTTTGACAACGGCATGAGGTGACGATGCCCGCCCTGGTTCCCACATCCTACAGCGCCCGTGTCGTCTGGCTGGGCTATCAGCCGGTGCCGGTGGAAAAGCTGGTCATCACGTCGGAACCCTTGCAGGAAATGCCGCTGAGCTTTGCCGGGCTGGCGGGCGAGGTGCATGCCGGGCTGACCCGCCCTTCTTGCAGCCGGGTGCTGAAGCAGTTCCCCCGCGGGACCGAGATCCGCAATGTCCGCCAGCTATGCGTGGTCAGCGTCGAAGAAATGGCCGAGGTCGCCAAGACCCTGGGGCTGGAGGCGATGGATTATGCCTGGGTCGGTGCCAGCCTGGTGCTGGAGGGGATCCCGGACCTGACCCACCTGCCGCCGTCCAGCCGGTTGCAGGGACCGGATGGGGTGACGCTGGTCGTGGACATGGAGAACCTGCCCTGTCAGGAACCGGCTGTCACGATCGAACAGGTCCGGCCCGGCCAGGGCAAGGGCTTCAAGGCCGCGGCCAAGGACAAACGCGGGGTGACGGCCTGGGTGGAGCGCGAGGGTGTCTTGCGGCTCGGGGATGAGGTGCGGCTGCACATCCCGGCGCAGCGGGCCTGGCGCGGCTAGGGATGGCTGACCCCGGAGGGTTTCACACCCTCCCAAGCCATTGGTTACTTGAACCGGTGGCGTAGACCAATGGCTTACCCCCGTGGGATATTTTTCCAGAAAGAAAGCGAAATTTTAGTCAATGTGTAGGGGTTTCGCGCTTGGAGGAGGATGTTTCTGAGCGGAAACGCGGGCTGGCGAATTTCGCGAGCTTTAGGTCGGAAACTGGCCTCGTCAAGCGCGGATTGCCCGATATCACATCAAAAACCGGATAATCGCTTAGGGGAGAGGCAGATGGCCATCAAGACCGACATCGAAATCGCACGCGAGGCGAAAAAGCGGCCGATCATGGAGATTGGCGCCAAGCTGGGCATTCCGTCTGAACATCTGCTGCCCTACGGCCATGACAAGGCCAAGGTGGGACAAGAGTTCATCAAGTCGCTTGCGGGCCGCCCTGATGGCAAGCTGATCCTGGTGACCGCGATCAACCCGACCCCGGCAGGCGAAGGCAAGACCACGACGACGGTGGGCTTGGGTGACGGGCTGAACCGGATCGGCAAGAAGGCGGTGGTCTGCATCCGCGAGGCCTCGCTTGGGCCCAACTTCGGAATGAAGGGGGGGGCTGCGGGTGGCGGCATGGCCCAGGTCGTGCCGATGGAGGAGATGAACCTGCACTTCACCGGCGACTTCCACGCCATCACATCCGCGCACAACCTGCTGTCGGCGATGATCGACAACCACATCTACTGGGGCAATGAGCTGGAGATCGACGAGCGCCGGATCGTCTGGCGCCGGGTGATGGACATGAACGACCGCGCGCTGCGCGACATGGTGGTCAACCTCGGCGGCGTCGCCAACGGGTTCCCGCGCCAGACCGGCTTTGACATCACCGTGGCCTCGGAAGTGATGGCGATCCTGTGCCTGTCGAATGACCTGGAAGACCTGCAAAAGCGGCTGGGCGACATTGTCGTCGCCTATACCCGCGAGAAAAAGCCGATCTATGCCCGCGACATCAAGGCCGATGGGGCGATGACGGTCCTCCTCAAGGACGCGATGCAGCCGAACCTGGTGCAGACGCTGGAGAACAACCCGGCCTTCGTGCATGGCGGGCCGTTCGCCAACATCGCGCATGGCTGCAACTCGGTCATCGCCACCAAGACCGCGCTGAAGCTTGGCGAGTATGTGGTGACCGAGGCCGGGTTTGGTGCGGACCTGGGGGCGGAGAAGTTCTTCGACATCAAGTGCCGCAAGGCGGGGTTGAAACCTGCGGCGGCGGTGATCGTGGCCACGGTCCGGGCGATGAAGATGAACGGTGGGGTGGCGAAGGCCGATCTGGGCGCGGAGAACGTGGAGGCCGTGCAGAAGGGCTGCCCGAACCTTGGCCGCCATATCGCCAACGTGAAGGGTTTTGGCGTGCCGGTCGTGGTGGCGATCAACCACTTCTACAGCGACACCGATGCCGAAGTGGCGGCGGTGAAGGCCTATGTGGCCGAGCAGGGCGCCGAGGCGATCCTGTGCAAGCATTGGGCGATGGGGTCGGCCGGGATTGAGGACTTGGCGCACAAGGTTGTGCAGCTGGCCGAGGGGCCGTCTGGGTTCAAGCCGCTTTATCCGGATGATCTGGGCCTCTTCGCCAAGATCGAAGCGATTGCCAAGGGTATCTACCGTGCGGATGGGGTTGAGGCGGACAAGTCCATCCGCGACCAGCTGAAAACCTGGGAGGCGGCCGGGTATGGCCATCTGCCGATCTGCGTGGCCAAGACGCAGTATTCCTTCACCACCGATCCCACGCAGCGCGGCGCGCCGACCGGGTTCACGATCCCGGTGCGCGAAGTGCGGCTGTCGGCGGGGGCGGGGTTCATCGTGGCGATCTGCGGGGAAATCATGACGATGCCCGGACTTCCCAAGGTGCCAAGTGCCGAGGTGATCCGGTTGAACGATCTGGGCCAGGTTGAAGGGTTGTTCTAACGGGTCGCATTGCCCTTTCCGGGCTGCCCGCTTATCTCCGGGCCAGCCTGCAAGGGAGAGTTCTGATGCCGAAGCCTGCTGACTGCACCACGATGGCCCAGATCCGGGCCGAGATTGACCGGCTGGACGAAGACCTGGTGCGGCTTTTTGCGGAACGGGCGGGCTATATCGACCGCGCGGCGGAGATCAAGGCCTCGGTCGATCTGCCGGCGCGGATTGAGGCGCGGGTGGAAGAGGTGGTGGGGAATGTCCGGCGCCATGCAGACACCTACGGGCTGCCGCCCGAACTGGTGGAAAAGCTGTGGCGGCGGTTGATCGACTGGTCGATCGCGCGCGAGGAAAGCAAGCTTGGACCGGACAGTTTGAGAAAAGGATAAGCGGATGACGGCCAGGGTGATTGACGGCAAGGCCTTTGCGGCCCGAGTGCGGGGGCAGGTGGCCCTGCATGTGGCACGGCTGCAGGAAGAGAACGGCATCCAGCCGGGCCTGGCCGTCGTCCTGGTGGGCGAAGACCCGGCGAGCCAGGTCTATGTGAAGAACAAGCATGCCTCGACCGTCGAGGTTGGAATGGCCTCTTTCGAACATCGGCTGGACGCGGGCACCGGTGAGGCCGAGTTGCTGGCGCTGATCGACCGGCTGAATGCGGACCCGAAAGTGCATGGGATTCTGGTGCAATTGCCGCTTCCGGCTCATTTGAACTCTGAGCTTGTCATCAATCGGATCGACCCGGCGAAGGATGTCGACGGTTTTCACATATCGAACGTTGGCCTCCTCGGGACCGGGCAGAAGAGCATGGTGCCCTGCACGCCGCTTGGCTGCCTGATGATGCTGCGGGACCATCATGGGTCCCTGTCCGGCCTGAACGCGGTGGTGGTGGGGCGCAGCAACATTGTGGGCAAGCCGATGGCGCAGCTTTTGCTGGGCGACAGCTGCACAGTGACGATTGCGCATAGCCGGACCAAGGACCTGGCGGCGGTCTGCCAGGGGGCGGATATCCTTGTGGCGGCGGTCGGGCGGCCGGAGATGATTACCGGCGATATGGTGCGCCCAGGGGCGACCGTTATCGACGTCGGCATCAACCGGATCGAGCGGGACGGCAAGACAAAGCTGGTCGGCGATGTCCACTATGACAGTGCTGCCGCCGTGGCGGGGCAATCACGCCGGTGCCGGGGGGCGTGGGGCCGATGACGATTGCCTGTCTTCTGGCCAACACGCTGACCGCCTGCTGCCGGGCGAACGGGCTGGCGGAACCCGAAGGGCTGACCGCCTGACGTAGGGTGGGCAAGTTGCCCACCTTACCTTGGGCGGTCATCTCGGCATCGGGATCGCGAGGGCGCGGGGGCCGGTCAGGATGGCGAGCGCGTCCTTCGCCATGAGCGTGGTCAGCACCGGCTCATGGCTGCGCAGGCCGCCGGTGTAGAGGCCGTAGGCGGGCAGGATCAGGCGCTTCGCATCGGCCAGGAAGCAGGGTCTTGACTGTCCGGCAAGCCGCGCTTTGGGGTGGTAGTGGCCTGAAATCTCGGCCGTTTTCTGCGGGTCCGCGATGTGGCGGAAGGTGAAGGGGCCCAAGGTCACTTCGTCCCGATGGGTGCCGCCGATTTCGATCGGTCCGGGATCATGGTTGCCGGTGATCCAGGTCCAGTCACGACCGGCCATCAGGCGGGCGAGCCAAAGGCGGCTATGATCGTCGATGCCTTCGGCCGAGGCGGTGTCGTCAAAACTGTCGCCAAGGCAGATGACACTCGTGGCGCGAGTTGTGTCGAGGTCCCGGTCGAGCTTTTCCAGGGTGGCTTGCGTCTCATAGGGCGGCAGGAGCGACCCGCCGCGCCGGGCCAGGCGTTCGGACTTGCCCAGATGCAGGTCAGAGACAACCAAGAGGTGTCGCGCCGGCCAATGGAGCGCGCCGGTCGGGCGGAGGTACAGGCTTTCGCCATGGAAGAACAGCGTGTGATCCATTGGCCTTCCATGCCCCGGCGGCGGGTTTGCGGCAAGGGGCGGCACTGAAATTGCGTGCTTCGCACAAGATTTTTGCCTCGGCTGCGCGGACTGCGCCGCTTGCCTGAAGGAGCCTTCGGCGAGAGTATTTTCAAAAAGAGCAAGGGTTTAAGCAAAGGGTTTATGCCAGGCCTGCGGCTTGCATCAGCGCCTGGGCCTCGGCCGAGGCGAGGCGGTCGCGGCCCGCCCCGTGCACCGGGATGCGGCCGGGTT
>JAAUPC010000150.1 GCA_012036325.1 Paracoccaceae bacterium | reverse complement strand
ACCGGGAACCCCGCCGCTGTCAAAGCCGCAGCCGTCGCGCGGCCGATGGTTCCGGTTGCCCCCAGAAGCAGGACGTCACCGGTCATTCCGGCGTCCCTGCGCCCGGGGGGTCCCCGCGCGGATGCTGTCACAGGCGCGGGCCACGGTCAGAACCTCTCCGCCCGCAAGACCTCGGCATCGGTCACGCCGATCACGCCGATGTGCCGGTCGACCACCGTAAAGGCGGCCTCCAGAAGGGTATCCAGCTTCTCGGGCCGTACAAGGCAGACGACCGAGACCATCCCGCTGCGGCCCACTTGTCCCTCTCGCGTCCAGCGGCCCGACCGGCCTGACCCACCCAGGACCGGCAGCACCGTGAACCCCGTGACCCCGGCCTTTTCCAATGCGGCGGTCAGGCGGCCTTCCATCGGGGCTTCTATGATGATCTCCACCCGCTTTGCCTTGTGCGTCTGCATCTTAGCCTCCCAAAGCCGTTGCCACGGCCACCCAGGCCGGAATCCCGATCACCAGATTGAACGGGAAGGTCACCCCCAAGGACAGGGTCAGGTAGACACTGGGGTTCGCATCCGGCAAAGCCACCCGCATCGCCGCTGGCACCGCGATATAGCTGGCCGATCCCGCCAGCACCATCATCAGCGCCACGCCCCCGGTGGACAGCCCCAGCGCCATTCCCGCCGCAAGGCCAAAGGCGGCCCCCACCACCGGCATCACCAGACCAAAGGCCAGCACCCCCGGCGTCATCACGCCTTTCCGCCCCGCGCATGCCCCGCCCGGCGACCAGCCCCATGTCCAGAAGGAACAGGCACAGCACCCCCTGGAACGGGGCGACGATAAACGCCTCAATCCGCGCCATGCCGGGTTGGCCGGTGACAAGGCCGATCAGGAAGGACCCGACCAGCAGGACGATAGAACCGTTGAGAAGGATCTCACGCCAGAGGTCGGCATCCATCTTCTCCGCCCGGCCCCCTGATCGGCTGGCGAGATACAGGGCCGAGATGATCGCCGGTGCCTCCATCGCCGCAGCCACGGCCACCATGTAGCCTTCCGCCACCAGCCCGGCCCCTTGCACGACCGATGATCCGGTGACGAAGGTCACGATGCTGATCGACCCGTAATGCGCGGCCACGGCGGCTGCGTCGGTGGCGCTAAGGCGCGTCATCGCCTTTAAAAGGCCGAAGGCCACGAAGGGAATGACAAAGGACAAGACCACCCCCACCGCCAGCGCGGCCAGCAATGTGGCATCCAGGCCATGATCGGCCACCGCCACCCCGCCCTTGAACCCGATAGAGAAGAGAAGATAGATCGACATCCCCTTCGCCACCGCCTCGGGGATGCTGAGTTCGCTTCGCGCAAGGGCGGCGAACAGGCCCAAGGCAAAGCACAGGATCATCGGCGTCAGAAGGTTGGCAGTGGCCAATGACAGGATGTCTTGCATGTCCGTCCCCCGTTTTCCTGTCGTATGACACGGGCGCAGAATTCTGCAACCCCGGCCCCTCGTAATCCTGTTTCGTTCTTCCCCGACTCGGGGGCGCCTGCTACAGATAGAGGCATGACCGTTCACACCCCCAAGATAACGGGCGCCGATGGCCGCCCCGCGATCCGCCAACTGGATGAGGCGGCGATCAACCGCATCGCGGCGGGTGAGGTGGTGGAACGCCCCGCCAGTGCCGTGAAAGAGCTGGTGGAGAACGCGCTGGATGCCGGGGCCGGACGCATCCAGATCGACATTGGCGGCGGCGGCAAGACGCTGATCCGCGTCACCGATGACGGCTGCGGGATGACGGCGGCGGACCTGCCCTTGGCCCTGTCGCGCCATGCGACGTCGAAGATTGACGGGTCGGACCTCCTCAACATCCGCAGTTTCGGCTTTCGGGGTGAGGCGCTGCCGTCGCTTGGCGCGGTGGGGCGGCTGACCATCACTTCCCGTGCTGAGGGGCATGAGGGCGCGCAGATTGCCTGTGACGCGGGGAGGCTGTCGCCCCCGCGCCCCGCCGCCCTGTCGCGGGGCACGGTGGTGGAACTGCGCGACCTCTTCTGTGCTACCCCGGCGCGGTTGAAATTCCTGCGGTCTGACCGCGCCGAGATGCAGGCGGTGGTTGAGGTGGTGCGCCGTCTGGCGATGGCGGAACCGCAGGTAGGCTTCACCCTGCGCGAGGTGGGCGATGCGGGTGAGGCGCGGGTTCTCTTCCGCGCTGACCCGCAGCCTGGTGACCTCTTTGACGCGCTGGAGCGGCGGCTGGCTTCTGTCCTTGGCCGTGACTTCACTGAAAACGCCCTGCGGATTGATGCGGAACGCGAAGGGCTGCGGCTGCAAGGCTATGCCGCGCTGCCCACCTATTCGCGGGGATCGTCAGCGCAGCAGTACCTGTTCGTCAACGGCCGCCCGGTGCTGGACCGGATGCTGTTCGGGGCCCTGCGTGCGGCCTATTTCGATGTGCTGTCCCGTGACCGGCACCCGGCGGCGGTGCTGAACCTGATCGTCGATCCAGGCCGTGTCGATGTGAACGTGCACCCCGCGAAGGCCGAGGTGCGGTTCCGTGAACCCGATGCTGCGCGGTCCCTGATCATCACCGCGCTGAAATCGGCGCTGACCGGGGCGGGGCATCGGGCATCTTCCACCGTAGGGGCGGCAACGCTGGACGCCTTCCGTCCGGAACCGCGCGTCTACCAGATGGACCGGCCCAGCCAGCAAAGCCTGTCGCGTGCCTTCGCGTTTCAGGCCCCCAATCCCGGCTTGACGGGCTTTGCCGAAGCCCCACAAGCCGCGACCTTCGCCAGCGAAGAGCGGGCCGAGCCAAGCGATGAGCGGACCGAAGCGCACCCCCTGGGCGCCGCCCGGGCGCAGCTGCATGAGAATTACATCGTCGCCCAGACCGCGACCGGCATCGTCATCGTCGACCAGCACGCCGCACATGAACGCCTCGTCTACGAGCGGCTGAAGCGCCAGATGGCGGAAACCGGCATCCGCGCGCAGGCCTTGCTCATCCCCGAAATCGTGGAGCTTTCGCCCACCGACGCCGCCCGCCTTCTCGACCACGCTGCCGAACTGGCCAAGGTCGGCCTCGGGATCGAACCCTTTGGTGGCAATGCCATCGCCATCCGCGAAATCCCGGCGGTGCTTGGCCCGGTGAACGGGGCCGCGCTTTGCCGGGATATCCTTGATGAGCTGACGGATGCGGGCGATAGCCAGTTGGTGCAGGCGAAGATCGACGCCATCCTTTCCCGCATGTCCTGCCACGGCTCGGTCCGCTCTGGCCGCCAATTGCGGGCGGAGGAGATGAACGCCCTTCTGCGCGAGATGGAGGCGACGCCCCTGTCCGGCCAGTGCAACCACGGGCGGCCCACCTATGTGGAACTCAGCCTCCACGATATCGAACGCCTGTTCGGCCGCAGATGATTACCCTTTTCGGCCAGACCTACGCCTGGAACGATCCTGAGGTGCTGGTCCTTGGCGGCCTTGTCGCGGTGCTTCTTGGCTTCCTCGTCCTGATCCTGCGGTCGGTCAGCCGGTCGGCCACGGCGGCGGAGCCTTTGGTGCGGGAAATCGGCTGGCTCTCCACCCGGATGCAGCAGTTGGGCGACGGGCAGGAACGGCTGGCCGGGGGGCTGCATCATGTGTCGGAGGCGCAGGCCGTCAGCCAGACCGCGATGCTGCAGGTGATGGAGCAGCGCCTGGCCGAAGTGCAGCGCCAGATGACCGAGGCGCTGCACGGCACCTCCACCCGCACGGCGCGCAGTTTGGGGGAATTGCAGACGCGGCTGGAAACCATCGACAAGGCGCAGGCGAATATCGAAAAGCTGTCGGGTAATGTGCTGAGTTTGCAGGACATTCTGTCCAACAAGCAGACGCGGGGGGCGTTCGGGGAAATCCAGCTGCATGACATCGTGCAGAAGGCCCTGCCGAAGGATGCCTATACGATGCAGGCCAGCTTGAGTAACGGCAAGCGCGCTGATTGCCTGATCCACCTGCCGAACCCCCCCGGCCCCATCGTCATCGACGCGAAATTCCCGCTTGAGGCCTATGAGGCGATCCGCCGTGCCGACACCCCGCGCGGGTGGTTGAGGCCGCGCAACAGATGCGCACCGCCGTCCGCGCGCATATTCGCGCGATATCCGAGAAATACATCATCGAAGGCGAAACCGCCGACGGCGCGCTGATGTTCCTGCCGTCCGAGGCTGTCTATGCCGAACTTCACGCCAACTTCCCCGAGATTGTGCGCGAAGGCTTCGCGGCCAAGGTCTGGATCGTGTCGCCCACTACCTGCATGGCCACGCTGAACACTATGCGCGCGGTGCTGAAGGATGCCCGCATGCGCGAACAGGCGGGCGCGATCCGCAAGGAACTGGCGCTCCTCTATGCCGATGTTGACCGGTTGGGCACGCGGGTCGAAAGCCTGGATCGGCATTTCGGGCAGGCGGCGAAGGATATCGAGGATATCAAGATCTCCTCCGAGAAGGCCGGAAAACGCGCCCGCCGCCTGGAAAACTTCGACTTCGAGGAAATCGCCCCGGATGACCCCGCCCGCGTGATCGGCCCGACCGCAGCCGAATGACGCGCCACCTGACCCCCGCCGACTATACCCGCCAGCCCTGGAAGAACGGGCGTGGCGTGACGGTTGAGATGTGGCGGGTTGAGGTGGACGGCCAGCTTCTGGCCCGCCTGTCGCGGGCTTCGGTGGTGGAGGACGGCCCGTTTTCGCTGTTTCCGGGGATCGAGCGGAACCTGACCGTCCTGTCTGGCCCCGGTTTCCGGCTGACCGGCGAAGGTCATGATTTCCGCTGCGCGCCGCTAATCCCGGTGGCCTTCCCCGGCGACGTGGCGCTGATGGCAACGGAAACCGGCGGTCAGCCGTCAGATGATTTCAACGTGATGACGTCAAGCACCCTGCCAAAGCCGTCTGTCCTTCTGGCCCAGAACGACCGTCTGGCGGATGGCGGCTGCTGGCGATTTACGCCTTGGGGCCGGTCCTTGTGAACGGTCGCCCGCTTGCCCGCGAGGACCTGTTGATAACGAACGGGCCAGTCACCCTTGCAGGTGACTGGCCCGTCCTCGTGGTCCGGTTTCAGGGTCTGACCGATGCCGTGTGAGGGCCCCTGATCGCAGTATCAGATGCGGAACAGCGGCTGCGCCAGACGCGGCAGCATGGATCGGAAGCGCAAGGGCGCATCGGTCGCAGCAAGGCAGATGCAATCCTGCCCGGCAAGCGCGACCGGGGTGTGTTCAAGATCCTCATCGGCAATCTCGACGTCGCCACGGTCAAACCGCGCGTTGTCGTCGGCGAAGGCGCCTTGCAGGACCAGCGTCAGCTCCATGCCGCGGTGGCCGTGATCGGGGACAGCCTTCCCCGCCGGGATATACAACAGCCGGGCCGAGGCATCTGGCCCGGTCGGCAAGATCGCCTGCTTTACGCCGCCGCCGATCCGCTGCCAGCGCACCGCGCTCAGATCGCCACCGATGTAATCGGCCAGGGGCGCGGGAAAGATGCCTGCGGGTTTCAAAGGCTCGGCCCGGGTGGCCTGGGGCAGGCCTTCGATCCGGGAGAGGGCGGCCTCAAGCGCCGCCTCGCCCATCGCAATCTCATCGATCTCTTCCATCAGCGCGCCGCCCACGGCGTCAAACGCGCCCAACCGCGACCGGCATTCATCGCAGAGCGACACATGCGTGGCCACGACCAGGTTGAAGGCTTCGGGCAGCTGTCCGGCCGCATAGGCCATCAGCAACTGATCCGAAAGGTGGTGCCGTATCGTCATTTCCGTCCAGTCCTTCACGTCATGTGGTGGCGCAGTTTGTCCAGCGCCAGCCGGATGCGCGATTTGATCGTTCCCAAAGGTAGGCCAGTTTCCGCAGCTATCTCGCTATGCGACAATTCGCCGTAGAAGGCCCTTTCGATCAAGGCGCGTTGTTTTGCGGGCAATTGGGCCAAGGCTTGACCCAATCGTTCAGTGTCTTCTTGGGCTTCCATCACCTCGGCCTGATCAGGTTCAGGCTCTGGCCCCCAGTCGAGTTCTTCCGGCTCGGCGCGGCGGTCTTTGCGCAGCGCGTCGATCCGCTTGTTCCGCGCGATGGTATAGACCCAGGTCGAAACCGAGGCCCGCGCGGGGTCAAACAGGTGCGCCTTCTGCCATAGCGTCGCCATGACGTCCTGCGCGCATTCTTCCGCCAGGGCGGCCCCGGCGCCCGACTTCATCAGGAACCCCTTCACCCGGGGGGCGAAGTGGCGAAAAAGCTGCGCGAACGCCGCCTTGTCCTGACGGTCGCGCACCTTGATCAAAAGGCCCGCCCAATCCGTTCCCTCTTCCGCCTTCGCCACCGGTCGATCCTTCTGCCCGGGCATTCCCTGCCTGCCAACCACAACACCTGGTTGCAGCGGGCCGGATTGCTCCGTCATAACCGGTCTGGTGGCGTCAAGCATCATGGCACTTTTACGCACCCTGGCACCTGGCGGATCATTCTTAACTGTCGGCCCCGGCAGAAATCTTTGCGCGAAGATGTTTCAGAGCCCTGTCGTGAGAAAACATCTGGATCGGCCGAAAAAACTGTCAAGGGTTGGATGTCAACTTCGTTTGACAGCCCTCTTTTGCCCGGCCACTGTGATCCGACCGCTGCGCTGCCGCGTAATCTTCCGGTCCTAAAGGAAAGTAGCCTGCATGCCGTTTGAGACTTCTGGTTCTGCCCGCCGCCGCGTTGCCGTTATCGGAGGGGGGATTTCCGGCATGGCCGCAGCGCATCTTCTGGCCGACACCCATTCGGTCGTTCTCTATGAGGCTGAGCGCCGCCTTGGTGGCCACGCCCGCACCGTGATTGCCGGAAAGCGCAAGGACCAGCCGGTTGATACCGGCTTCATCGTCTACAACAACGTGAACTATCCGCATCTGGTGAAGCTGTTCCAGAAACTGGCCGTGCCCACGGTGGAAAGCAGCATGAGCTTTGGGGCCTCGATCAAGGGCGGGCGCTTGGAATACGGCCTTGCCTCGGTCGATGCTATCTTTGCGCAGCGCCGCAATGCGCTGAACCCCCGCTTTCTGCGGATGATCTCGGACATCCTGCACTTCAATCGCAACGCCGAAGCGATGGCGAATGATCCGGCCATGACGATCCGCGATCTTCTCGCGCGCCTTGGCACCGGCGACTACTTCCGCGATCATTACATCACCCCGTTTTCTGGTGCGATCTGGTCAACCCCCACCTCGGGCATCCTGGACTTTCCGGCCCAGGCGCTGGTGCGGTTCTTCCGCAACCATGCGCTTCTGGACTTTAACGGCCAGCACCAGTGGTACACGGTCAAGGGCGGGTCGATCGAATATGTCCGCCGCCTGCAGGCCGCGATGACCGCGCAAGGCGTCGATATCCGCACCGCCACCCCCATCGCCGCCGTCCGGCGTGAGGCGGGGTCGGTCCTTGTCCGCGCCACGGGGGATGAGTGGGAGCTTTTCGACGACGTGATCTTCGCCACCCATTCCGACCAGACGCTGCGCCTGCTGTCCGACGCCACCCCGCATGAGGCCGCGAACCTTGGCGCAATCCGCTATCAGCCGAATGAGGCGGTCCTGCATTCCGACACCAGCCTGATGCCGAAGTCGCGCAAGGTCTGGTCAAGCTGGTCCTATGTCGAGCCGAAAACCGGCGCGGGCGACAAGATTGACCTGACTTACTGGATGAACTCGCTGCAACCCATCCCGCAGGATGACCCGCTGTTTGTCACCCTGAACACCACACGGCCCATCAAGGATGCACTGATCCATGACGTGAACACCTTTCACCACCCGGTGTTTGACGTGGCTGCGTTAGAGGCTCAGGCCACGATCCGCGCCACCAATGGCCGCCAGAACACCTGGTTCTGCGGCGCCTGGATGAAGAACGGCTTTCACGAAGATGGCTTCGCCTCGGCCGTTGACGTGGTCACCGGCATGACCGAACGCCAGACGACACGGGTCGCGGCCTGATGCAGGTGCAAAGGATCCGGGCCGAGACGTTTCACGGACGCAAGGGCCCGGTCCGCAACGCCTTTCGCTACACGGTCGATTATCTGCTGCTGGACCCCGACAAGGCCACCGGCCCGCGCCTCTTCTCGCGCAACCGGGGCAACCTCATGTCCCTGCAGGACAAGGACCATGGCGCGCGCCGGGGCAGGGGCGCGGCGCCCCTTGGGCGAGGGAGGTGCTGGCCGC
>JAAUPC010000149.1 GCA_012036325.1 Paracoccaceae bacterium | reverse complement strand
GATGGAGCGGATCGTAGGCGCCGCCGTGGAGCCGCCGCACGTACTCGCGGATGAACCGGTTCGCGGCGGGACGGATCATCGACGAGTGGATGACGAGGTGGTCGAAGTCGCCGACACCCGCCGCATGGCCCACATCCTCGCCGCGATGCGCGCAGCGCAGCAGGCCTCGGATGCGCCGCCCATGCCCATTTCCACAGGACACCTGGTGGTTCCTCTACTACCTGCTGCTGTTCACGGTGCTGCTGTGGATCGGGCGCGCGCTGGAAGCCGGACGCTGGTTGGACGCGGTATTCGCGCGCGGCCCGCTGGTCGACCTTCTGCCCCGCGATTGGGAGCTGTGGCTGGACGGCGGCCACAACCCGGCGGGGGCCGAGGCGGTGGCGGCCACTCTGGCGCGGATGCCCAAGCGGGAAACGCATCTGATCTGCGGCATGCTGAACACCAAGGATGTCACCGGCTACATGACCCCGCTGGCGCGTCATGTGACGCAGCTCTATGCCGTGTCGATCCCGGGTGAAAAGAACACTCTTCCCGCCGAGGTGACGCGCGACGCCGCCATCAGTGCTGGCATTGCTGCCGTGACCTCCGCATCGGTTGCCGAGGCTTTGGCCGGAATCGCCGCGAAAGCGCCCGAAGCGCGTGTCTTGATCTGCGGATCGCTTTACCTTGCCGGATCGGTGCTGCGTCAAAACGGCTGACCCCGGCCCGAGGGATCAGAACTGCAGCGGCTGGGTGCTGGTGACCACGATGCGCCCAGGGAAATAGGGGCGATACTTCGCTTCGATCCGGGCCTTCTGCTCCCAATAGTCGGGGCCTTTGTGGCCGGTTCCATGATGGAACAGATGAAAGTCGATGACATAGGCGCTGCCACCGGCCAATTCGGCCTGCAGGCAAAGATCGGTGCCGAAGAAATGGAACCCCGACAGGTCGATTGAAGATTGTGGCGCACGAAGGCGGGGCATCAGAAGGAACATCTCGTCCAAAGATTCCACCTGGCGTGGGAAGGGCCGGCAAACCCTTCGTCCCGCGCCCCAGCGATCTGACAGACGCGACGCCACCCGATTGCGGCCAGTGGCCGACGCTTGCTGCCGAAAGACGCCCCCGGCCATGCCTGCGACCATCCAGCGGGGGTCCAGCGCCTCAAGCGTCGCAAGGCGCTGGCAGAGGTCGTCAAAGTTGTCCTGCAACAGTTCCACATCGTCATGGCAAAAGATGAGGTAGCGCCCCATCGCCTGCGAAAGAGCCAGACGCGCGCCTTGGTACCCGTCGGCCAGATTGGCACCTCGGTTGTCGATTGCGATGAATTCGGTGTTTTCGGGGGTAAAGCCATAATCGCGATAGCTGCGCAGCATCCGCCGATAAGACACTTCGTTGCGCAGAAGGGTGACAACGCTGAACATCGGCTTTTGGTCTGGCCATTGCGATAGCACGCGCAGGTTGTCGTATACGTCCAGCGGTGGAAGGCCCGGCACCTCATCCGGTCCGGCAAAGGCGACAAGGATCGGCGCGCCACCGGTCATATGGGTGCATCCCCCATCGACGCGCAGGATGATCCGGCGGGCATCGCCAAGTGGCAGGACGCAACCAACGCTGGTCAGCCCGTTCTGGGTCAGCGACAGCCAACCACCCACCTTGCGAAAGCCATGCGGCGCGGGTTCGTCGAAAACAATGACGCACAGCGCCCCTTCAAACCGACGCACTGTTGCAGCCACTCCCGTCATGTCCTGCACCATTCCCTTACCGCCACCGCTGCATGGCTGGGTGAGAGTGCCGGAAAATCAAGCGGAATGCGGTGTCGACTGGACTTAGCCCCTGGGGGCGTAGCGCGCCATGAACATGTCCACTGCCCCATGCGCACTGCGCCTAGCATCCTCGGGCGTGATCGAATTGGCCATTCCGAAGATCAGCCGTTCATGGATCGTCGCCTTGCACAGTTGGGCGAACTGGTCGGCCGCAAGGTCAAGATCCTCGATCTGCAACTCACCCTTGGCGACGTAGCAGCCAAGATGATGCACCAGCCGCGCATGGATCCGGCCCGGACCATATTCGTAGAACTCTTGCCCAAGGCCCGGGAAACGTTCACCTTCTCCTACGACGATGCGGAACATCCGTTGGCCGAAGTCTGACATCAGGAACTGCGCGATCCGTTCGGCCGCCAATGTCAGGACCATGCGGACCGGCAGATCGCCGTCGATCGAGGCTTCGGCCGCTTCGGTCTGGCGGTGGCATTCGCAGCGCGCCACCTCAAGGAACATCAGCTGCTTGTCGGGGAAATAGGCGTAGATTGTCGCCTTCGACACCCCCGCCTCACGCGCGATGTCGTCGACTGAGGCACGTTCGAACCCGTCGCGCAGAAACACCTTGCGCGCGCCGTCCAGCACCTGGTCGAACTTCCGGCCGCGCCGGACCCCTTGGTCGGCGATGATGGTCATTGGATCCCCATCCGGGGACCATAGATCATCGGGGCCAAGCGCGGCAAGCGATGTGGCAGAGGTCATTCCTGCAGGGTGCAAACCGTGCTGGCGCTGTCAGCCGTGCAACCCTTCGTGGAAGGCGAGGCTACGGTATCGGGAAAGCTGATCACCGGCAGCAGGACCGACAGGCTTTGCGCAGCGGCGGGCAAGGCAAGCATCAGGGTGAAAGCGGCGGCAAGGGCGGTGCGGGTCATTTTGATCTCCATCCTGAACTATTCGGTTCACTTTCACAATCTGAACCCAGAAGTTCAGATTCGCAAGTAAAAAATGAACTAGCCGGTTCAGTTTATCACCTTGCCCCTGCGCCGATCCCAGCTAGATTAGAATCATTCCAGAAATTGGGTCAACCATGCTGCCATCCTTCGCCTCTCGCCGTCGTTTTGCGGACCTGTCGGAACAAGAGGTTCTGGCGCTGGCCATCTCCTCGGAAGAAGACGATGCACAGATCTACCGCAGCTATGGCGAACGGCTGCGCGGTGACTTTCCGGCCTCGGCTGCCGTATTCGATGACATGGCGAAAGAGGAAGACCAGCACCGCCAACGCCTGATCGACCTGCACCGCGCCCGCTTTGGCGATGTCATCCCCCTGATCCGGCGCGAACATGTGGCCGGTTTCTACGCCCGCCGCCCGGTCTGGCTTGCGAAGACTTTGTCGCTTGAGACCATCCGGGGCGAAGCCCAGGCGATGGAACATGCCGCGCAGGATTTCTACTCCCGCGCCGCGGCCCATACCCAGGACGCTGCCACCCGCCGCCTTCTGGGTGACCTTGCCGCAGCCGAGGCGGGCCATGAACGCCATGCCAACCGGCTGACCGAGAAGCATCTTGTCGAAGATGCGCGCGCCGATGAGGATGCCACCGCCAAGCGCCAGTTCATCCTGACCTGGGTTCAGCCCGGGCTGGCAGGGCTGATGGATGGGTCGGTCTCCACCCTCGCGCCGATCTTTGCCACGGCCTTTGCCACACAAGACACCTGGACGACCTTCCTTGTCGGCACGGCCGCCAGCGTGGGCGCGGGCATCTCGATGGGCTTCACCGAAGCTGCGCATGACGATGGTGTGCTGTCCGGTCGCGGCAGCCCCTGGAAACGCGGGCTTGCCTCGGGCGTGATGACCACGCTGGGCGGGATGGGCCACGCGCTGCCCTATCTGATCCCCGATTTCTGGACCGCTACCACGATTGCAATGGTCGTCGTCTTTGTCGAGCTTTGGGCCATCGCCTGGATCCAGAACCGCTATATGGAAACGCCTTTCCTGCGCGCCGCCTTGCAGGTCGTCGTCGGCGGTGCTTTGGTCTTTGCCGCAGGGGCATTGATCGGAGGCGGGTGATGTATCGCAAGGGTGAGGTTCGCTATCAGGCCCTGCCGCCGCCCGACCGCGTGCAGCTGGATGAGGCCGCCGCCCTGGCCGGGGTCGAGGGGTTCCTTGCCTATATGCGCAAGCGCCATTCGGTGCGGGACTACGCGCCGCGCCCGGTGCCAGAGGCGGTAATCACCGCCTGCATCGCCGCCGCCGGAACCGCTCCGTCCGGCGCAAACCATCAACCCTGGCATTTCGTGGCCATCGCCGACCCCGCGATGAAGGCCCGAATCCGTGAGGGCGCCGAAGAGGAAGAACGCGCCTTCTATTCTGGCGGTGCGGGGGATGAATGGCTTGCCGCGCTGGAGCCGATCGGCACCGGCGTGTCAAAGCCGCATCTGACCGATGCGCCCTGGCTGGTCGTGGTCTTCGCGCAGCGCTATGGTGTCACCGAAGACGGCACCCGCTACAAAAACTACTACGTTCCCGAAAGCGTGGGGATTGCCACGGGCATGCTGATTGCCGCCATCCACCATGCCGGGCTGGTCTGCCTTGAACACACACCGAACCCAATGAAATTCCTTGGCCCGTTGTGCGGCAGGCCAGACCATGAAAAGCCGGTGATGATCCTGCCCGTCGGCTATCCGGCCGAAACCGCCACGGTGCCCGCAGTTGCCAAGCGCAAGAAACCGCTGAACGCGATCCTGACGGTTTTTCCGGGCTGATCCTGCCTTAGCGCAAAGCTGCCAGGCGGCGCGGGACCACGATAGCCTGCTCTCCCGCGTCTTCTTCCTCGGCCTCATAGCCCGCCGCTTCGGCGGCAGCCGGGGGTGCGAGTTCGGGGTGCCAGAACGGCTCCGCGACGACGGTCGTCAAGCGTTTGGGTCTTGTGACGGTCATTGCGGGGCGTGGGGGGCGGAGGTCTTTGGGGCGGGTGGAGGCGTCGTTGACCTTGATGATGGTAAAGCTGATGTTGTCCTGGTCGGGGTCGTCCAGGCGGGTCAGCTCTTCCAAGAGGCGCTCGGCGATCTCGGTCGAGCGTTTCTTGGCGTATTTGCCCACGACCTTCTCGATCTGGGCATTGGTCAGGAACTGCACCCCGTCCGAGGCGCAGATCACGATGTCGCCGGCGCGCAGCTCAACCGGCTTGCCGGGGCAGTCGATCTTCGGGATCCGCGTGCCCATCAGCACCGAAATCAGGCAGTTGCGGTCCGGGTGGTTCGCCGCAACTTCCGCGTCCATCAGGCCGGACTTCACCATGAAGTCGATCTGCGGCGCCATCGAATGGTCTTCGTTCAGCTGGCTCAGGCGGCCCGCCCGGTACAGAAACAGGGGCGAATCGCCGACCGAAATCCACCACAGCCGGTTCTCCACCAGGCAGGGCACCACCAGCGTGGCCCCCATCCCTTCGGTTTCCGGATGCGTCCGCGTGTGCTGGCGCAGCGTGTCATTCGCGAGGTCCGCCACATTGCGCAGGATCTCGGGCGCGCGGGCCTCAAACGCCTCGACATCGGCGAAGTGGAACTTCAGCTCGGAGTAAACCTCGGTCAGCACGATCTTCGAGGCAACATCGCCCGCCGCGTGCCCGCCCATGCCATCGGCCAGCACCACGAACCCGGCTTCCGAGCCGACCGGGAAATCGCTGGTGATCGCGTCTTCCTGATAGTCCCGCGCGCCCTGGCTTATGCCCGAGGCCACGTCATAGCGCGGCTCACGCGATCGCCATATCATGCCCGTCTCCCCCGGCTTCGGCCGCCGACCAGTTGAACGCAGGCGTGCACAGCACCTTCAAAAGCAGCGTCGTCTCGCCGATCTGGATCTCGTCGCCATCGACCAGGGGTTCGGTCGACAGCAAGGGCTTGCCGTTCAGACGCACCAGGTTGGACTTGCCGCCATGGCCGACGTGAAACTCATGCGTCGCAGGGTCATAGGCAATCGCCGCATGGTTCTGCCGCGAAATCGCCATGTCGCCAAAATCCAGCGCAACCGTCTGATCAGACCCACGCCCAATATGCGAAACGCCTTGGGCCAGCGGAAACACCGCGCCACGCCCGGCGCCGGATTTGATGATCAGCCAGCCGGTCGGGAACATCACCATATTGGCCTTGCTGCCGGGCTGGCCTTCTTCTTCCATCCGGCCTTCATCGAACAGCGGCACGACCGAGGCGGGCTGCGGTTCGAACCCCAGCACGCGGGTCTTGGTGCGCGTCGGGCGGCGGCGCGGAGCGGCGTCAAGGTCACGCTGCGGCGGGGCGGCGCTTTCAGGCTCCATGTCCCAGATATTGACGGCAGGCGTCGGGCCATCCTTGGCCACAACCGCGCTGGTCGCGGTCTGGGTCAAGACCTCGGGCGAGCTGTCGGAAAGTTTCGGGAACCGCCCCGCCGCCGGACCTTCGCCCGCCGCGACCGAATTGATGGCGGCCTTTGTGGCCTTGATCTGTTCGGTTTCCGAGCCGCGGAACGAGCCGCCCATCGGACGACCCTTGGGTTTACGGCGCAACAGCCAGTCGAAGAAGCTCATCCTGTCACACTCCCTGCCCTGCATGACGCAGGGGCATGTTCAGCCTTAGACCATCCTGCAGGGCCCGAACCCCGCTGCGGCTGGCGAGTGCCCCCCGCAGCCTGGGCGTTCCTTGTCCCTGCCATCCATCCCTAGCCATGCTTTTCGACCCGCGCCTCATGCCATGGAATCAGCCGATTACGATATAAAAGCCTGTCCATTCTTAAAAATCTACACAGAGACTTGGGCTAAAAAGTGATCCGAATTCGGTCATTTCGCGGTTCGGCCCGCTTTTGCCCGATCAGGCGACCCGATCGACCACGAAATCTGCAAGCTCTGATAGCATTTTGCGCAGATCACTCGCCGGTAGGTTGAGTAGTGCCGCTTTTGCACGCGCGGCCCAGATCAGGGCCTCATCCCGGGCCGCCTCGATTGCGCCATGATGCCGCAGGATCGACAGCGCCTGATCCAGATCCCCGTCGCGCTGATCGCCCTTTTCGATGACCCGAACCCAGAAGGCCCGCTCCTCGACCGAGGCTTTCGCCACGGCCCGGATCACCGGCAAGGTCACCTTCCGTTCCCGGAAATCATCGCCGGTATTCTTGCCAATCACGGCTGCAGTGCCGCCATAATCCAACACATCGTCAACAATCTGGAAGGCGATCCCCAGCGCATCGCCATAGTCATAAAGCGCGCGGACCTGTGCCTCGGACGCTTTGGCGATGACGCCGCCCACCTCGGTCGCGGCGGAAAAGAGGGCCGCCGTCTTGCCGCGCACGACCTGCAGGTAGACCCGTTCATCCGTCGCCAGATCCTGCGCTGCGGTCAGCTGCAGGACCTCGCCCTCGGCAATGGTGGCGCTGGCATTGGCCAGAATGTCGAGGACCCGCAGATTGCCTGTTTCCACCATCAGCTGGAAGCTGCGGCTGAAAAGGTAATCCCCGACCAGAACCGAAGACTTGTTGTCCCACAAAAGGTTGGCGGTCGGCCGGCCCCGGCGGCGCTGGCTTTCGTCCACCACATCGTCATGCAACAGCGTGGCGGTGTGGATGAATTCCACTGTGGCGGCCAGTTTCTGGTGATCGATCCCCTGATAACCCAGCATCCGCGCGGCGGCCAAGGTCAGCATCGGTCGCAGCCGCTTGCCGCCAGCCTCAACCAGATGGGCGGTCACTTCGGGGATGCGCGGCGCATGTTCCGAGGCCATCCGCTCACGGATCAGCCGGTTCACGGCGGCCATATCCTCGGCCAGCCAATCGGCCAGCCGGTCCTGTGGCGCCTTTGCCTGTGCGTCGCCTGATCCGTCCATTCCCGCCCCTTGCCCCTGCCGTGCCGGCAGGGTTAACCTCATGCCATGAAGGAACTTCTGCGCACGACCGACCCCACGGTGATCGCCTTCGCCACGCACCTTCTGAACGGCGAGGGTATAGCCACCTTTCCGCTGGACGTCCACATGAGCATCCTTGACGGAAGCCTTGGAATCCTGCCGCAGCGACTGATGGTCGCGGACCGCGACCATTTCCGCGCAACGGCCATCCTGCGGGACAACGACATAGCGATCGCCTGATGTTCGCGGCCGAGGCGCTGTCGGATGACAAGTTTCTCAGCGGCCGTCTGTCGCTGTTGCAACCCTTGAAGGGCTATCGGGCGGCGACGGACCCAGTGCTTCTGGCCGCGGCCTGCCCGGCCAAGGCGGGCGACAGCGTGCTTGACCTTGGTTGCGGGGCCGGGGCGGCGGCCCTCTGCCTTGGCCAGCGTGTTCCCGGCCTGCACCTTGCCGGGCTGGAATTGCAGGCTGATTATGCCGATCTCGCCCGCCAGAACGCCACCCGGAACGGCATGGCGCTTGAGGTGCATGAGGGCGACCTTGCCCGCATGCCAGCCGCCTTGCGCCGCGACTTTGACCATGTGATTGCCAATCCGCCCTATTATCCGCCGGGGGGCAGCCCTCGCCCATTCCGGCCGCGGCGCGGGCGATGGCAGGTGGTAACGCCGG
>JAAUPC010000148.1 GCA_012036325.1 Paracoccaceae bacterium | reverse complement strand
CGGCGTGACCCGGCGGTGCTGCGGTCGTTGCGCCGCGCGCTGTTGCCGACCGGTTGACGGCAGCCTTGCGGCGGCCCGACCTTTCCCCTATATCGACGGGCGAGAGGTTGGCGCGGGTAAGCGCCTCGCCAACCCGGTCAGGTCCGGAAGGAAGCAGCCGTAACGAGCCCCGCTTGGGTCGTTGTCCAGCCTCTCACCCTTTCCTTTATCCTGAATTATCTTGTAGTCGATAATTGGCGATAAAGGGCTATTGGCCTGCTGTGCCGTCGGACAAAAGCCAGTCGCGCATGTCCTGATCTTCCAGGGCATAGACCCCACGCTCTGGCCGCCAGACGATGCTCTTGTCGCGCAGATCATCCAGCGCCTTCTGCACTTCGGACGTGGTGATTGGGGTGCCAAGATCGGTGGCGATCTGGGCAAGGGTCGGGGCCGAGAACGGTGCGAATGCGGGGCCATCGGCAATCAACCGGCGCAAGACGACGCGTTGCAGATCGCCCAGAAGCCCATAGTCGGACTGGTGCTGCTGCCAGATGCGCGCTCGCAGCAGATCGGCGCGTTCGGTGACAGTCTGGCGCAGGCCCGCGCTACCCGCCTCACCCAGGGCATGGTCGCGCACCACGTCGAGCAACTTCTCCGGGCGGTGGCCCAGAAGTTCGAAGGCGCGCATCACGTCACTGGGGTCCAGCTGATTTTCAGGCGCAAGCCTGGGGTTCATCTGGGCGACCAGCGTGTCGATATAGCCCCGGCCAAGGCGCGGGAAATCCTGCACCCGCGCGCCATAGAACGGCTGTTTGTGGGTCAGGACCAGCGCGGCCAGCTTGTCCCGGTGCGAGCCGGTGAAAAGAAGAAACAGATGCGGCGCGCCTTGCCGCTGGTTCATCTGGTCGCGCGCGGCTTTCAGCGCGAACATGGCGTCAACCCCGGCTTTGCTGGCCAGGGCCTGCTGCGCCTCATCAATGATGAAGACGACATCACTTTGCGCGCGGTCGCCAATCTCCACCAGCGCCTGCGCGAGGGTGGCGCTGCCGCGTGGGGTGGTTTTTGGCAGATCGGCTGCGATGCCCCCCACGGTGATCCGCGAGAACGGCAGGTTGCGCCACAGGCGTTCTGCGCGGGTGGCAAGGCGGTCGATGGTCTGGGCCAGCGCCTCGGCGATCAGCTCACCCGGGTCGCGGGCTTTGTCGGTCCAGAGATCGACGTAGATTGGAAGGCGACCGCGCCGTTCAAGTTCCGGCACAAGGTCAAGCCGCAGGAAACTGCTTTTGCCGGTGCGGCGCGGGGCGGCAAGGAAAAGGCCCGCACTTGCGCCAAACAGGGGGTCGGGCGACAGCTGGTCAGCGATGGCTTTGGCAAGGTCGAGGCGGGGGAAGTGAAAGGCCATCGGGCGCCCCTTTCTTGGCGTCAGGATAAACTATCCGGCCCAGATAAAGCAAGATAAAGGGATGCGTCCCGCCCGCCCCCTTTACCCGCCCGCGCCAACGCCCTACCCTGACCCGATCATGTCAGACACCCCCGCCTATCAGGTTCTTGCCCGCAAATACCGCCCGCAAACCTTTGCCGATCTGATCGGGCAAGAGGCGATGGTGCGCACGCTGAAGAACGCCTTTGCGGCGGACCGGATCGCGCATGCCTTCGTGATGACCGGCGTGCGAGGGGTGGGCAAGACCACTACGGCGCGGATCATCGCCAAAGGGCTGAACTGCGTCGGGCCGGATGGCACCGGTGGCCCCACGACCGAACCCTGCGGCGTCTGCGAACCCTGTCGTGCCATCGCCGAAGGCCGCCATGTCGACGTGCTGGAGATGGACGCGGCCAGTCGAACCGGGGTGGGCGACATCCGGGAAATCATCGACTCCGTTCACTACCGGGCGGCGTCAGCCCGGTTCAAGGTCTACATCATCGACGAAGTGCACATGCTGTCGACCGCCGCCTTCAACGCGCTTTTGAAGACGCTGGAGGAACCCCCCGCGCATGTGAAGTTCATCTTCGCCACCACCGAGATTCGCAAGGTTCCGGTCACCGTCCTGTCACGCTGCCAGCGGTTTGACCTGAAACGGATTGAGCCCGAGGTGATGATGGCCCACTTGGCCAGCGTCGCCGCCAAGGAAGGGGCCACGCTTGCCACGGATGCCCTTGCCCTGATCACCCGCGCCGCCGAAGGGTCAGTCCGCGACGCGATGAGCCTGATGGACCAGGCGATTGCGCATGGCGCGGGCGAAACCAGTGCCACCCAGGTTCGCGCGATGCTGGGGTTGGCAGATCGGGGCCGGACGCTCGACCTTTTTGACCTGATCATGAAGGGCGATGCGGCCACGGCATTGGCGGAACTGTCCGGGCAATATGCCGACGGGGCCGACCCGATGGCTGTCCTGCGCGATCTGGCCGAGATCACGCATTGGATTTCCGTCATCAAGATCAACCCGGCCTCGGCCGAAGACCCGACGACCCCGCCGGATGAACAGACCCGCGGTGTGGACATGGCAGCCCACCTGCCGATGCGCGCGCTGACACGGATGTGGCAGATGCTGCTGAAAGCGGTGGAAGAGGTCGCGCTGGCCCCGAACGCGATGATGGCGGCGGAATGGCGGTGATCCGGCTGACCCATGTCCGCCGACCTCGCCGGACCCCGAAACGCTGGTCAAGAAGCTGCAGGACAGCCCGCGTCCACCTTCTGGTGGCGGCGGCGGGGCTGGTATGGCCGGTGGTGCGCCTGCGGGCGGGGTCACGGTGCATTCCGCCGTGCGCGCGCCGTCTGCGCCCATGCGGGGTGCGATGATGACCGCCGCCGCCCCGGCCCTGGCCGAGGGCGAGGTGCAGGTCTACGCCAGCTTCGAATCGGTGGTGGAGCTGATCCGCACCAAGCGCGACATGGTGCTGCTGCATGAGGTGGAAACCTCGCTCAAACTGGCGCGCTATTCGCCGGGCCGGATTGAATTCGAACCCGCACCGGGTGCCAAGGCCGACCTTGCCGCCCGTCTGGGCCAACGCCTGCAAGGCTGGACCGGGGCGCGCTGGGGGGTGTCGGTCGTCTCCTCGGGTGGCGCGGTGACCATTGCCGAGGCGCGAGATGCGGGCCAGATGGCGGCCAAGGCTGAAGCTGCGGAAAATCCGCTGGTGCAGGCGGTCCTGACCGCCTTTCCAGGGGCTAAGGTCACCGATGTCCGCGAGCCCGAGGCGCTGGTCGCCAAGGCCGCGGAAGCCGCATTGCCGCTGGCCGAGCCTGAGATGGACGACGATTGGGACCCGTTTGAGGAATGACCATCCGGCGCGCAACGCCTGCGGATGCCGCCGTCATCGCCCGGCTGAACGCCCATGTGCAGGGCTGGCATGCCGAGCACTACCCGGACGTCTTTCACGCAAAGCCTGATCCTGCGGCCCTGCGTGCCTTTTTCGACGGGCACCTGGCCGAGGCAACCAGCACCATATTCCTCGCAGGTGAACCGCCTGCGGGCTATGCGCTGTGCACCCTGCAGTTTCGCGAACCGTCCCTGTTCTCTCCCGCTATCCGGCGGCTGGTGATCGACCACATCGCCGTTGCCCCCGAGGCGCGGCGAAAGGGTCATGGGCGCGCGTTGCTAGATGCCTCACGCCAACTGGCGCGGGACCTTGCGGTCGATGAAATCATGCTGGACACGTGGGAGGCTAACCATGACGCGCATGCCTTCTTTCGTGCTGCCGGCTTTTCTCCGCGCAGAATGCTGTTTCGCGCCACCCCCTGACCTTGCGCGACAGCGGTCGCGCCCGTATCTCAGGTGAAACGGACGGAGAACGAGATGCTGAAGGGTTTGGGCGGATTGGCCGGGCTTGGCGACATGGCCAAGATGATGAAGGCCGCCACGGAAATGCAGTCGAAGATCACCGAAATGCAGGACGAGCTGTCGCGCATGGTGGTCATGGGCGAATCGGGGGCCGGGCTGGTGAAGGCGCGGGCGACGGCAAAGGGTGAGGTGACGGGGCTGGACATCGACCCGTCGATCCTGGTTGCCAGCGAAAAGGAAGTGGTCGAAGACCTGATCCTGGCCGCGATCCATGACGCGCAGGCCAAGGCACGCGCCAAAAGCGAACAGGAAATGGCGCGGCTGGCCGAACAGATGGGCGTCCCGCCCGGCATGAAGCTGCCGTTCTGACGATGGCTGATGAGACCGGCATCGAAGCGCTGATCGACCTGATGGCCCGGCTGCCGGGCTTGGGCCAAGGTCAGCGCGGCGGGCGGTGCTGGTCCTTTTGAAAAAGCGCGCGCAGTTGATGGCCCCCTTGGCGCAGTCCTTGGCACAGGTCGCCCTGTCGGCGCGCGACTGTCAGGTCTGCGGCAACATCTCGACCGCCGAAGTCTGCCCGATCTGCGCAGATCCGACCCGCGCCACCGCTGAGATCTGCGTGGTGGCTGACGTGGCCGATCTGTGGGCGATGGAACGGGGGCAGGTTTTCAAAGGGCGCTACCATGTGCTGGGAGGCACGCTTTCCGCGCTGGACGGGGTGGGGCCGGAGGAGCTTGGCATCCCCCGGCTGGTGGGCCGGTTGAGGGATGAGGGCGTGCGCGAAGTGATCCTGGCGCTGAACGCTACGGTCGATGGCCAGACTACGGCACATTACATCGCTGATGCTTTGGCACCCACGGCTGTCGAGATCACAACCCTTGCGCAAGGCGTGCCGATTGGCGGGGAACTGGACTATCTGGACGATGGGACGATTGGCGCGGCGCTACGGGCGCGGCGCGGTCTCTGATCGTAGGGTGGGCAATATTGCCCACCCTACCAAAGGTCAGATGCCTGCGTACCATTCATAGCCCCGATCCGCCCAATAGCTGCCCTTGCCCGAACCTAGGGCGGCGAGGGTGTCTGTCAGCTCGATCGTATGAACATACTTCGCCATCTTGTAACCCAGCTGCGCTCTACCCGCAGGCGCAGGGGCGCGCCGTTGGCCACCGGCAAGGGCGCTCCGTTCATCGCGTAGGCGAGGATGGTCTGGGGGTGGTAGGCGTCGATCAGGTCGATGGATTCGTAGTAGAACACCTCGCCCGACAGATTGCGTTCGATGGCGTCGAAGCAGTGAAAGACGGCGTAGCGGGCGGTGAGTTTCGGCTGGGCAAGGGTCAGGACCGTGCCAAGGGCCGTGCCCTGCCACTTTGCGATGCAACTCCACCCCTCCACGCAGTCATGCCGGGTGATCTGGGTGCGGGACGGCAGTGCGGTCAGGTCAGCAAGCGACAGGCTTTGCGGCGCTTCGACCAGACCGGTGACCGTCAGCCGATAGTCGCGGAAGGCGGTTTCGGCCATCTGGCGATAGGCGGCGCTGGTCGGGTCGGTTGATCCGTTCGGGCGCTGACCCTGGCGGATGTCGGCCTCTGTAAACTCAGGCGCGAGGCGGTCTCCGATCAGCGCGCGCTGGGTGGCTTGGGTCAGGCCCTCGTGGCTGGCAAAAAGGCGGCGGAGGGTGGAGTCATTGGCAGTGGCGCTGTCAAAGACCTTGCAGCCGGACAACGCCAGGGCTGCACCCCCGAGCAGGAGTTTGCGACGGTCAAGCATGGTCATCCCCATCGGTGCGATACCAGCCGGTCAAGATCGACCGCATCTCGTTCAACGGGCCAGCCAGCAGGATCATCGCCATATGGACGGCGAAGAACCCCAGAAGCGCCAGCATGGTCAGGAAATGGATCGTCCGCGCGGTCTGGCGGCCACCGAACAGGTCCAGAAGCCAAGGGGCGGCGGCGTTGAAGCCGGGGGACATGGACAGGCCAGTCGTTATCATCAGCGGCAAGGCGGCGAACAGGACCGAGGCATAGGCCAGCTTCTGCAGCACGTTGTAGCTGGCCCCGTGATGGAAACGCAGGCGGGCGTGGTCCTTCAGGTCCTGCGGCAGGGCGCGCAGGTCGGCCACGGTAGGGATCAACTGGCGCAGATGGCCGTTCAGCGCCGAGGCGACCAGCCAGACCGCCAGCGTGATCACAAGGACCCATGCGAAGAAGAAATGGATCACTCGCCCCGTTGCCAGGCTGGTTTTCGACGGGATGGTCAGAGCGGCGGGGAAGGCCCGCACCTCACCGCCTGAGACGCCAAGGATGCCGGTCGTGTCAAACTCAGCCCCAAGGATACGGGTGATGCCCTGCACCTCGCCCTCCACCTCACGCGCGGTGATGGACAGGATGGCATTGTCATAGTCGAACCCCGACTCCAGCCCGATATGCATGCTGGGAAAGGCGTTGAAGATCTGCAGGCCTGTCAGCATCAGAAAGAACAGGCTGATTGCCCAAAGCCAGTGGGTGATCCGCGTCAAAAGGCGTTGGCGGTAGACTAATGGTCCTTGCGGCATGATGACCCCCGTTCTGCACTGGTGAAGCAACGAGCCGCCGAAGGATAAGTTTCACCCCCCACCCGCAAAGCGCGCTGATTGCATTTCCCCCCCCGGCGGCTTATCTCGGGGGCTGACTTCTGCAGGCTGAGCTTAGGGGCAGGACCATATCCGCATGAACTGGATCACCAACTACGTCCGACCGAAGATCAACTCGCTGTTCTCGCGCCGCGAGGTGCCGGAGAACCTGTGGACGAAGTGCCCGGAATGCGGGACCATGCTGTTTCACCGCGAACTCTCGGGCAATCAGAACGTCTGTTCTAACTGCGATCACCACATGGCGATCAGCCCGCGTGACCGGTTTTCTGCCCTCTTTGACGGTGGGATATTCACCGAGGTGAAGGTGCCAGATCCGGTGGCCGACCCGCTGCATTTCCGCGATCAGAAGAAATACCCGGACCGGGTGAAGGCCGCACAGAAGGCCAGCGGCGAACGCGACGCGATGCTGGTGGCGGAAGGTGAGATCAACCGCACGCCGATCGTCGCCGCCGCGCAGGATTTTGCCTTCATGGCCGGGTCAATGGGCATGTATGTTGGCAATGCGATCATCGCCGCCGCCGAACGCGCGGTAAAGCTGAAACGGCCCTTGGTGCTGTTCAGCGCGTCCGGCGGCGCGCGGATGCAGGAAGGCATGCTGTCCCTGATGCAGATGCCGCGCACGACCGTGGCGGTGCAGATGCTGAAAGAGGCGGGACTGCCGTATATCGTCGTCCTCACGCATCCCACCACCGGCGGGGTGACGGCCAGCTACGCGATGTTGGGCGATGTGCAGATTGCCGAACCGAATGCGCAGATCGGTTTCGCGGGCGCGCGGGTCATTGAACAGACCATCCGCGAAAAGCTGCCAGAAGGGTTCCAGCGGGCGGAGTATCTGCTGGACCACGGCATGCTCGACCGTGTCGTCCATCGCAAGGCTATGAAGGATGAACTGGTGACGCTGATCCGTATGCTGATGGGCCTGCCCCCCGCGATCAAGGGCGACCTGCCCCCACCCGTGGAAAAGGCACCCGAACCGGTGGAAGCCAAAGCGTGACCGTCGGCTCTGACGTCATCCTTGAAAGGATGATGACGCTGCACCCCAAGGTGATCGACCTGACCATGGGCCGGGTGGAACGCCTGCTGGCGGTGCTGGGCAACCCGGAACGGGCTATCCCGCCGGTGATCCATATCGCCGGGACGAACGGTAAGGGCAGCACTCAGGCTATGATCCGCGCGGGGCTTGAGGCGGGCGGGGATCGTGTCCATGCCTATACCTCACCGCACCTTGCACGCTTCCACGAACGCATCCGGCTGGCGGGAGAGTTGATCAGCGAACCCGCATTGGCAGCGCTGCTGGATGAATGCGTCACAGCCAACGGGCCGGATGAGATCACCTTCTTCGAGATCACAACCTGCGCGGCCTTTCTGGCCTTTGCCCGCACCCCGGCGGACTGGACGCTGCTGGAGGTGGGCCTTGGCGGGCGGCTGGATGCAACCAACGTGGTCGAAGCGCCTCGCCTGACGATCATCACCCCCGTCAGCCTGGACCATCAGGCGTTCCTGGGTGACACGGTGGCGGCGATTGCAGGCGAAAAGGCCGGGATCATCAAGCGTGGCGTGCCGGTGATCGTTGGCCCGCAGTCAGATGACGGGCTTGCGGTGATCGAGGCGAAGGCTGCGCGGATGGGTGCGCCGGTTCTGGCCTTCGGGCAGCACTGGAACGCGTTCGAAGATCGGGGCCGTCTGGTCTTTCAGGATGAAAACGGCCTTCTCGACCTGCCCCTGCCCAACCTGCCTGGACCTCACCAGATTCAGAACGCCGGGGCGGCGCTTGCCGCCTTGCGCCATCTGGGCCGGGATGAGGCGGCCTGTGAGGCTGCGGTCACCCGCGCGGTATGGCCCGCCCGGATGCAGCGCCTGCGGCAGGGTCCGCTCGTGGACGC
>JAAUPC010000147.1 GCA_012036325.1 Paracoccaceae bacterium | reverse complement strand
ATCCATCGCCAGACGTGAAGCCTTGGTAACGTTAATCAGCGGCAGTGCCAGTTTGCTGATGGCTGAAACCGATGTGGCGCATGCACAGCAACCAGCAGCAATGCCAAAGGCTTTTGCCGGGCAGCATCAGATCAAACCCAAGCGCTTCGGGCGCGGGCAACAGGCGCACGGCCCCGGCCCCGATGGCCGTGCCACCCAACCAGCCTGCAAGCATCGGGGCGCCGGTGCCCGCAAGATAGGCGCGGTCGGTCTCGCCCTCGGCAATGGCGCGCATGCAGAACATCCAGTTCGCATCGCCCAGCAGCAGAAGGCTGCCATAGGCTTTCGGCGCGCTGATCTGGCCCAGCCAGGGCTGCAGGGCCGCGCCAAACAGGATGTAGCGCGCATTGACCACCAGGATCGTGGCGAAGAGGGCCCAAAGCGTCGCCGATCCGCTTTGCAGCAGGTTCACCGCCGCCAGTTGCGCCGACCCGGAATAGATCGCCGCACTGGTCGCCACCGCCTTGGCCACGCCAAAGCCGGCCTGCGCCGCCACCAGGCCGAAGCCAAGGCCATAGGCAAAGATCGGCAGCCCAAGGGGCAGGCCATCGCGCATCCCGCGCCAAAAGCCGTTTGCGGTAAAGCGGGCCTCAGCCATTCCGCAGGCCGGGGTTCCCCCCGGCTCTCCTGCCGTGACCCGTTAAAGAACCCCTAACGCCCACAGACAACCCATTGAATTGCAACGATATAGCGGATTTGTCCACCGTGGACACGTCAGATGGCCGCCTTCCGCATCTCGTCCAGATAGATCTCGCGCAGGCGGATGGCCACGGGCCCCGGCTTGCCACTGCCGACGGGTTTTCCATCCACCTCGACCACCGGCATCACAAAGATCGACGCAGCGGTGGAAAACGCCTCATCCGCCCCCTGCGCCTCGGCGGCGGTGAAGGCCCGCTCCTCCACCTCGAACTGGGCCTCGGCGGCAAAGCGAAGCACAGCGGCCCGGGTGATCCCGTGCAGGATGTCGGTCCCGAGCGCGCGGGTGATGATCCGGTTGCCCTTGACGATGTAAGCGTTGTTCGAGGTCCCCTCGGTCACCTGACCTTCCTCATCGGTGAACCAGCTGTCATCCACCCCAGCCTTCTTCGCCGCCATCTTCCCCATCGACGGGTACAGAAGCTGGACCGTCTTGATGTCGACCCGGCTCCAACGCAGGTCCGGGATCGTGATGACCTTGAACCCGGTCTTCGCGGCGGGGGCGTCGGCCAGGTTCGGGACGTTCTGGGTGAAGGCCACGACTGTTCCCGGCAGGTTCGGGTCCGGGAACATGAAGCTGCGGTCGCCCGGATTGCCGCGCGTGACCTGCAGATAGATCATCCCCTGATCGACCCCGTTCCGCACCACCAGCTCTCGGTGCATCGCCAGAAGGTCAGCTTCCGACACCGGGCAGGTCATCTCCAGTTCCGACAGCGACCGGGCCAGCCGTTTCACATGGCCGTCAAAGTCGATCAGCTTGCCATCCAGCACGCTGGTCACCTCATAGACCCCATCCGCCATCAGGAACCCCCGGTCGAAGATCGAGATCTTCGCCTCGCCTTCAGGCAGGTAGTCGCCGTTCACATAGACGGTGCGGGTCATGCTCTCATCCCCAAAGGTTGGCGTCAGACGGGTGGACCCCTTCGGCGTCGTACCAAAGGGGGTGTGGGCGGTCTTCGGCCAGAAGGAGCGGGGCGTCAAGGTCTGTCCAATCGGCCCCCTGCGCCAGAAGCACCGCCGGGGCCATGGCAAGCGATGATCCGACCATGCAACCGACCATCACCTTCAAGCCCATCTGACGGGCAAGGTCGCGGGTCGCCAGGCCTTCGGTCAGCCCACCGGTCTTGTCGAGCTTGAGGTTGACCATGTCGTACTTGCCCCGCAGGCCCGCCATGGAGGCGCGATCAAAGCAGGCTTCATCCGCGCAGACTGGCAAGGGGCGGGCGATTTCGGCCAGCATCTGGTCTTGCCCGGCGGGAAGGGGTTGTTCCACCAGCGCCACCCCAAGGCGGACAAGATGGGGGGCAAGCTCGGCGTAGACCTCAACGCTCCAGCCTTCGTTGGCGTCGATGATCAGGATGGATCGGGGCGCGCCTTGCCGCACTGCCTCAAGCCTTGGCATGTCATCGGGGGTGCCAAGCTTGATCTTCAGGATCGGGCGGTGGGCATGCAGGGCGGCAGCCGCGCGCATCTCATCCGGAGTGGCCAGTGAGAGGGTGTAGGCAGTGGGCACCGGGCCGGGTGCAGGCAAACCGGCAAGGTCCCAGGCCGGGCGACCGGTCAGCTTCGCCTCAAGGTCCCAAAGGGCGCAGTCAACGGCGTTGCGGGCGGCACCGGGGGGCAGGGCGGATTGCAGCGCCGGGCGGGTGATGCTGTCGGGCAGGCTGGCGATCTGGGCGCGCACAGTTTCCAGCGTCTCGCCATATCGCGCATAGGGCACGCATTCGCCCTGGCCCATGGCGCCCCCACGCCGGATGCGGACCGTCAGCACCCGCGCTTCGGTCTTTGACCCGCGGCTGATGGTAAAGGTCTGGGCAAGGCGAAAGCGGTCTTCGGTGACGGTGATCATGCGGATTCATTGCCGCTGGGGCGCGGCGGCGCAAGGGGCGCATTTGCTGCGTCTGCGAAATCTGCTTGCGGTTGGGTGCGCAAGATTATATCGCAAGCGCAGCATCCATTGAAACATGATTGCCCGAAGGCCTGACCTGATGAGCTTCCGCCTGCAGCCCCCCGCCCCCGCCCGCCCGAACCGCTGCCAGCTTTTCGGCCCCGGATCGCGGCCAGAACTCTTTGCCAAGATGGCGGCCAGTGCTGCGGATGTCATCAACCTGGACCTTGAGGATTCAGTCGCCCCTGCCGACAAGCCGCAGGCGCGGGCAAACATCATCAAGGCGATCAGCGACGTGGACTGGGGCAAGAAGACCCTGAGCGTACGGATCAACGGCCTGGATACGCCCTATTGGTATCGCGACGTGGTGGACCTCTTGGAGCAGGCCGGGCCACGGCTGGACCAGATCATGATCCCCAAGGTCGGCTGCGCGGCCGATGTCTATGCTGTCGATGCGCTGGTCACCGCCTGCGAGCAGCTGCGGGGCGGCAAAAGCGGATCAGCCTTGAGGTCATCATCGAGACGGCGGCAGGCATCGCCCATGTCGAAGAGATTGCCGCCAGTTCCCCCCGCCTGCAGGCGATGAGCTTGGGTGCAGCCGACTTCGCGGCCAGCATGGGAATGCAGACCACCGGCATCGGCGGGACGCAGGAAAACTACTACATGCACCGTGAGGGGGCGAAATACTGGTCCGACCCCTGGCATTGGGCGCAAGCCGCCATCGTTGCTGCCTGCCGGACGCATGGCGTCTTGCCAGTGGACGGGCCGTTTGGGGATTTCAGCGACGAAGAGGGGTTCCGCGCCCAGGCCCGGCGGTCAGCGACGCTGGGGATGGTCGGCAAATGGGCGATCCACCCCAAGCAGGTTGCACTGGCCAATGAGGTCTTCACCCCCTCTGAGGCGGCCGTGCTTGAGGCGCGTGAGATTCTGGCGGCCATGGAGGCGGCAAAGGCCGCAGGGCAGGGGGCAGCGGTCTATAAGGGCAGGCTGGTGGACATCGCCAGCATGCGCCAGGCCGAGGTGATCGTGCGGCAAGCGGAAATCATCGCCGGCGTGTCATAAATCGTTGACAAACTGCCCGCGAAAAGGGCAGCGTTTCGCTACGTCAGCCTGCATGTCGGGCAAGATGAAAAGAATACCAGAGCCGCGCACCAGGGGAGGGGAGGCCCGCGCGGCGAATGGGAGGATGCACGCCCCGGACCGATGGTGCCGGGGCGCTGCTGTTTAAGGGGTCAGCGCAGGGGCAGGCAGATCTCGGTCACCAGGTCTTCGGGCGCGGTGTCCATCGGGCTGTTGAGGTAGACCTCGAAGATCGGGGCATCGGCAGGAACCTCGCCCGAGGCGGGAAGCCAGACGCCAAGCAGCTGGTCATAAGCGGCGGGCAGGCCAGCGTAGGGGCCGGTGAAGGTAAGCACGGCATGGCGGCCAGCGGGAAGGCGCACCTCCTCCAGCGGCGGCTCAAGGGCCATGTCGGCGGGGGCTTCCAACCCGGCATGGCTGCGCAGGTCGGCGGGTCTCACGTCGGCGGTACTGTCGTAATAGACGCCGACCATGTGGCCAAAGCGGCCGTAGAAGCCACGCGCGGCGACGGTGGAGCCGAGTTTTTCGAAGGCGCGGCCGATTTCGGGGTAGGGCCCCTTGTGCGGGACGGCGGCAAGGCGGCGTTCGGGGTCGGTGCGGGTAATGACGGGAAACATGAGGGGGCCTTTCCTGGCAAGAAGAAGTGGGAAGGGACGAAGTTCGCCCCGGTTGCGAAAGGCAGCGGGGGTCAGGCCATAGTGGCCAGAGAACGCACGGGTAAAGCTGGCGATCTGCGGATAGCCGACCCGTTTGGCGATGGTACTGATGGGGTCTGTCCCTTGCGCCAGCGCCACGGCGGCCCGGTGCAGGCGCATCCGCCGCACGGTGTTGGCGGCCGTCTCTCCCACCACGGCGTTGTAGACGCGGTGGAAGTGGAACCGGCTAAGGGCCGCCACATCCGCCAGCGCATCCAGCGACAGATCGTCTGCGGGATGGTCGTGGATATGGTCCACCACGCGCCGCAGCCTGTGTTCGTAATCGGTTGCCATGGTCCTGTCCTGTTGCTGCCCGCCTTTGATGCCACGGCCCGCGCATGCAAATCTTGCCGAGTTGCATCATGCCAGACCCGAGGGCATATAGAGCAAGTCCCCGGAGGTACGCGCGATGAACTACCTTGAGTTTGAAAAGCCACTGGCCGAAATTGAAGGCAAGGCCGAAGAGCTGCGCGCCATGGCCAAGACCAGCCCGGGGATGGACGTCTCCAAGGAGGCGGAAGCGCTGGACCGCAAGGCGGAAACTGCGCTGCGTGACCTTTATAAGGGGTTGACCGCCTGGCAGAAATGTCAGGTGGCGCGGCACCCGGACCGGCCGCATTGCAAGGATTACATCGAGGGGCTGTTCAGCGAATACACCTCTCTCGCCGGGGACCGGGCCTTTGCCGATGACCATGCGGTGATGGGTGGCGTTGCGCGGTTTCAGGATCAGCCGGTGCTGGTGATCGGCCATGAGAAGGGCAACGACACCAAGACAAGGATCGAGCGGAACTTCGGCATGGCCCGGCCGGAAGGCTACCGGAAGGCGATCCGGCTGATGGATCTTGCCGACCGGTTCCGCCTGCCGGTCATCTCGCTGGTCGACACGCCCGGTGCCTATCCCGGGAAGGGTGCAGAAGAGCGCGGCCAGGCCGAGGCGATTGCCCGGTCGACCGAAAAATGCCTGGCGATTGGGGTGCCGCTGATTTCGGTGGTGATCGGCGAAGGTGGGTCGGGCGGGGCGGTGGCCTTTGCGACGGCGAACCGGGTGGCGATGCTGGAACACAGCGTTTATTCGGTGATCAGCCCAGAAGGCTGCGCGTCGATCCTGTGGAAAGACGCCGAAAAGATGCGCGAAGCGGCCGAGGCGCTGCGCCTGACCGCGCAGGACCTGCAAAAGCTGGGCGTGATCGACCGGATCATCAAGGAACCGATGGGCGGCGCACAGCGCGCGCCGAAGGAAGCGATCGACGCGGTCGGCAAGGCGATTGAGGCGATGCTGAAAGAGCTTTCCGGCAAGAAGCCCGAGGCGCTGATCAAGGATCGGCGGCAGAAGTTTCTGGACATGGGAACCAAGGGCCTGGCGGCGTGAACCCCTGGCTGATCGTGGTCATTGCCGGGTTGATGGAAACCGGCTGGGCGCTGGGACTGAAGTATTCGGAAGGGTTCACGAAACTGGTGCCTTCGGTCATCACCATCGTGCTGGCGCTGGGGTCGTTCTATCTTCTGTCGCAAGCGATGAAGACGCTGCCGGTTGGCACGGCCTATGCGGTCTGGGTGGGCATCGGCGCGGTGGGCACGGCGATTGCGGCGGTGTTCCTGTTTGCCGAACCGGTCAATGTGATGCGGGTTCTCGGGGTGCTGCTGATCCTGGCCGGGATCGCCGCGCTGAAATTCGCGTGATCCGGGCGGGTCTGCTGATCCTGGCGATGGCGGCGCCGGTGACGGCGGGCACGCTGGAGGGACGACTGGTCACCTTTACCGTCGAAACCTGGGACGAGCGCGAGACGCCGTTACTGGTTGCGCGGGGCCGGACGGTGACCGTGGGGCAGGGCGTGGAGTTCGGGCTGGAGCCTGAGGGATTTACCGGCGGGCTGGATGTGGTGCCGGTGACGGTGGAAATCGGCCCGACGCGGATCGAGTTGAGCTATCCCCGCGGGATCGGACGGTTCTACGAATCCGCCTTCAACGGCTATGTCCTGCGGTTCGAGACCGAGTGCGCCCTGTTCGAGAACGTGGCCATTGACCCTGCGGCCACCACGATGAAGGTGACCGAAGTCTGGGCCGAGGCTGGCGCGCTTTACATCAACGTCTCTGGCCTGGGCTATGGGCCGACCTCTACCCTGGCGCTGGACCTTGAGGTCGCGGACTGCCCGCTCAGCTGACGCCTCCTCGTCGGGGGCCATTGCCAAGCTGACGACGTCACCCACACGCCGCCGCTTTCACCACATCGTCAGCGCGGCGCGACCGGGCCAGTCGGCATCGTAGGCTTTGCCGTCGATCCGGCCTTCGGTGATCTCACGCAGCATGTCGCCCACGGTCGGCAAGCCTGCCGACTGGTCACCGCTGGTCCAGAGGGCCGAGCGGATCAGCGCGCGGGCGCATTGGGAATAGACCTCGGCAATCTTGATCACGATGATGGTGCGGGGCTGCTTGCCGTCTTTTTCGAACCGGGCACGCAAGGCCGCGTCGGCAGTCAGCCGCGCCGTGCCGTTCACGCGCAGTGCGTTGTTCGAGCCGGGCACGAGGAACAAAAGGCTGACACGGCCATCGCGGACGATGTTGCGAAGTGAGTCGATGCGGTTGTTGCCGTACCAGTCCGGCAAGGCCAGCGTCTGGGCATCCAGCACCGAGACCACCGGGCCTTCGTCGCCTCGGGGCGAGCCATCGGTCCCTTCCGGCCCCACGGTCGAGATCACGCAAAAGCGCGACCAGTCAAGCCAGGCGCGGTAGGCGGGGGTCAGATGCGGTGTAACCTTGACGGTCGCGGCCTCACCCGGCTGGCCATAATGGGCGTGCAAGTCGTCAAGAGTGGTGATCCAGTCCATGCGTTTCGCCCTCTGCTGGCCCCGGAGGGTTTCACACCCTCCGGACCTCCCGTGGAGTATTTCTCAAAAGAGCAAGCAAATTTGAATCGAGTTTTACAGGCTTTCGCATCTGGACCATTGCGGGCCTTTGTGACGGCGGGATGACGGTCCGGGGTGCGGAAAGCCGACCCCGCAACTGGGTTGTCTGGCGATCATCGGGCCTTGAACCCGGCCTCGGCCATCAGGCGGTTGGAGTGGGTTTCAATCTCGGCCTCCAACCGGGCCATCACCTCGGCTGGGGGAAGGCCGGGGGGGATGGGGGTCAGGAATTCGACCACTGCAAGGCCCGGTTTGCGCAGGATGCCGCGCTTGGGCCAGAAGACGCCCACGTTGGTTGCCACTGGATAAAGGGTTTGGCCAAGCTGTTCGTAAAGAAGTCCGGTGCCCACCTTGTAGGGTGCCTTGACCCCTGGCGCGACGCGGGTGCCTTGCGGGTAGATGATCAGTTGGCCGGGCTCGGCCGCCCCTGCAGCGACATCCGCCTTCATCTTGGCTATGGCGGCCCCCCGCTTGCCGCGATTGACCGGGACGCAGCCGATCCGCTTGGCATACTGGCCCAGGAAGGGGGCATACATCAGTTCCGCCTTCATCACGAATTTGCCCGCCGGGACAGCGTGGAAGATCATCATGATGTCGAGGAAGCTTTGGTGTTTGGCGGCGATCAGGGCTTCGGCCTTGGGCGGGGTGCCACGCACCTCACACCGCAGGCCGCACAGGATGCGCAGGGTGAAGATCACCCAGCGGCAGTAGCCGTGCATGGCCGCATAGGCGCCCTTGCGGGAAAACAGCGCCCAAGGCGCGAAGGCAAAGGCAAAGACCGCCATGGCCAGATACATCTGAACCACGAACACCAGCGAAAGAACCCAGCGCAGGGCGATCATGTCAGCTCCTTCAACTTGGCAAGGGCGGCGCGGCGGGTGGCCAGGAAGGCGACAAGCGCAGCCAGGGGCGGCAGGATCAGCGGCCAGAGCCAGCCCTTGCCAGCAAACCAAGCCCGGTCAGGAACCCGCCCGCCGCATCGGCGGCTGGCAAG
>JAAUPC010000146.1 GCA_012036325.1 Paracoccaceae bacterium | reverse complement strand
CAGGCGGCCTAGGCCCAAAATTCTTCGCCGAAGAATTTTGGGCCCGGTCCTGCGGCGTCAGCCCTTTTTCAGGACCCGGCTGCCCAAGAGTTCCGCGATCTGCACCGCGTTCAGCGCGGCCCCCTTGCGAAGGTTGTCGCTAACGCACCAAAGGCTGAGGCCATTGTCGATGGTGCTGTCCTGCCGCACGCGGCTGACATAGGTGGCATATTCACCCACGCATTCGATGGGGGTGATGTAGCCACCGGGTTCGCGCTTGTCGATCAGCATGATCCCCGGCGCCTCACGCAGGATGTCCTGCGCTTCCTGCCAGTCGAGGAAATCCTCGAACTCGATGTTGATCGCTTCGGAATGGCCAACGAACACCGGCACGCGGACGCAAGTGGCCGTGACCTTGATCTTTGGGTCGAGGATCTTCTTCGTCTCGGCCACCATTTTCCATTCTTCTTTGGTCTCGCCCGAGTCCAGGAAGACGTCGATCTGCGGGATCACGTTGAAGGCGATCTGCTTTTGGAACTTCTTCGGCGGCACTTCCTGCACCGGGTTGTAGACGGCCTTGGTCTGGTCCCAAAGCTCATCCATCCCTTCCTTGCCCGCACCGGACACCGACTGGTAGGTTGCCACCACCACCCGCTTGATCGTCGCGCGGTCGTGCAGCGGCTTCAGCGCCACCACCATCTGCGCGGTCGAACAGTTCGGGTTCGCGATGATGTTCTTCTTGGCATAGCCCAGGATCGCATCGGCGTTCACTTCCGGTACGATTAGCGGAATGTCGGGGTCATAGCGATAGAGGCTCGAGTTATCGATGACCACACAACCCGCAGCGGCGGCGCGGGGGGGCGTAGATCTTCGTCGCGTCCGACCCGATGGCGAACAGCGCGATGTCCCAGCCACTGAAGTCGAAAGTGTCCAGGTCCTTGGTCTTCAGGGTCTTGTCGCCAAAGCTGACTTCAGTGCCCAGCGACTTGCGCGAGGCAAGTGCGGTGATCTCATCCACCGGGAACTCACGTTCCGCCAGGATGTTCAGCATTTCGCGGCCCACGTTGCCCGTGGCACCCGCGACGACGACCTTGTAGCCCATCGGGGTTCTCCTTATGCGCCCCCGGCATGGGGACGGGGCCTGTTATCCCAAGGCCGCGTCGGGGGGAAGGGGGCAGCGGTCAATCGGTTCGGTCGCGCGACCAAAGATACACCGCCAGCCCGATGGCCGTGGTGACTGCAAAGAAGAGGAACACTGCCTGATAGGGTGCACTCGTCGGGTCGGCGGGGGTGGCCGTGTGAATGCGGCCAGTGACGATCTGGGCAATGCCGATGGGGGCGATGCCGAAAAGGTTCAAAAGCGTCACCCCCCGCCCCATCATGTGCTGCGGAATGAAGGCCCGGCCATGCGCCACGACCATCGGAAAGCTGGCGCCAAAGAGGCCCGCCGCCACCAGAAGCCCCGCCGCGAGCGCAGGCTGACCTCCCGCAAAGGCCCACAGGCCCACAAGGCACAGCACCGTCAACGCGTTACCGGTGAAGATCACCCATTTCCGGCTGCCCACCAAGCGGTCCAAGGGGCCGTAGGCAAAGTTGCCCACCACCATCGCCAGACCCATCCAGAGGCTGACCTGTCCGATCTGGCCTGCGTCAAACCCGTGCACATCGCTGAAATAGGGCCCAAGCCACAGCCCGCGAAGGCCCGCCACCGGCATGTAGCAGACCGTCATCATCGCCAGGATCGGCCAGATCGCGGGCATTCGCATAAGGTCCAGCAGGGACCCTTTCTCGTCTCGCACGAGGCTTGGCGGGTCGCGCACCAGCGTCAGGATTGCCAGCGCCACCAGCCCGGTGAACCCGGTCAGCCCCCAGACCGCGCCACGCCAGCCAAAGGCCTCAACCGCCGCCGACAGGGGCAAGGACGCAGCCACATTGCCAAGGGATCCCACGCCGATCGTCACCCCCGCCAGCGTGCCGAAGAGGGCAGGCGAAAAGCTGCGGGCGAAGATGTAGTAGCAAGCCATCAGCACTGGTGCGCAGCCGACTCCGATCAGCGCCATCGCCAGGTTCAGCTGCCAAGCCGCACCCGCGAGCGCAAAAACGCCGCCCCCGTGGCCCCCACCAGCATCAGCCCCCCAGCCGTCCGCCTTGGGCCAAAACGGTCCAGCGCCACGCCAATCGGCAGTTGCACCGCAGCAAAGGCCAGGAACCACCAGCCCGAGGCAGTGGCAAGGTTGGCAGCCGTCACCCCCAACTCGTCCTGCAGCACCGGCGACAGAACCGCCAGGAACGCCCGGTAGAACTGGCTTAGAAGATAGCCACAGACCAGCGCCGCAAGTCCCACCCGCATTTTTGCCCCTCCCAAGGCCGAGCAGCCTTGTTGCAGCGCCCCGGCGCGGGCGCAACACCCCACTTGCGGGAATCCGTCCCAAGACGTCAGATGCCGGGAATTGCCCCCGGAGGATTTCATGCGACTTTTCCTTACCCTCGCCTTCCTGGTCACCCCGGCCATGGCCCTGGCCAATGACGGCTTCGGCGGCCTTTCGGCCACCGGCCTTACCTTCGGGCAGACCGACGCCGTGGCGATGGAAACCGAGGATCTTTTCATCGGGATCGACCGGATCACCGTGGAATACACCTTCCGCAACCTCACCAATGCCGATGTGACCGGTGAGGTGATCTTTCCCCTGCCGCCGATCCATGTCGGCTATGTCCTGGAAAGCGACTGGAACCTGCCGGAGGACCGGGATCGCCCCAACCTCGTGAACTTCACCGCCACCGTGGACGGCCGGCCCGTCACCCTGACCATCGACCGCATCGCCGTGATCGAGCCGCCCTATGACGAAGCCCGCCCCCTGTCTGCCCAGTATGACACCCCCGGCCGCGACGTGACTGCCGATCTGGCCCGGCTTGGCCTGCCCCTATCCTTGAACCCCAGCACCGTGACCGCCGCGATGGACCGCTTGACCGACGCCCAGCGCGAAGAGGCCGCAGCGCTGGGTCTGGCCGACCTTTCCCCCGGCTATTTCTATCCCAACTGGTCTATCGTCCTGCGCTATCACTGGACCCAGACCTTCCCGGCGGGACAGGTGACGAAGATCAGCCATGCTTATGAGAATCGCTCTGGCGGCGGGATTTTCGGCTGGTCGCATCCGCCGGAGGACTATCAGCAATATGCCGTCGACCAGTATTGCATCGACGAGGGCACCTCAAAGGGGCTGGTCAAGGCCCTGATGCAAACGCCCGAGGATGGGAGCGAGCCCTATTCGATGGGCCTGTCCTGGAACATCGCCTATGTCTTGCGCACCGCCAACAGCTGGGCCGGGCCGATCGGGCGGTTCAAGCTGACCATCGACAAAGGTGATGTGCGCAACATCCTGTCGCTTTGTGCCAATGGGATCAAGAAGACCGGGCCGACCACCTTCGTGATGGAAAAGACCGACTTCACCCCGTTGCAGGACCTGCAGATCTTGATCGCAACACCAATGCGGAATTGAGCCGGAAAGGCATTTGACGGAAGCGAGACCCATGTCCTTGGCGGCCGCCGGGGCTGGTTTCACCGCCTTGTGCGCCGGCGCAACCCCGCCCTACCTTGCCCGCAGTCCCAGCCAGAAAGGCCCTGTCCATGCGTGCCCTCCTGACCCTCCTGCTTGCCACAACCGCGCTGCCCGTCTGGGCCGATACCCTTCCCGCCACCAGCCGCATCACCGCTGTCACGGTCTACCCCGAAGGCGCCAAGCTGACGCGTGAGGTTACATTCACCGCCCCCAGCCCCGGCGTGCATGACCTGCTGGTCACCGACCTGCCCGCCGACAGTGAGCCCGGCCTGATCCAGATCACCCCGGGCGAGGGCCTGCAGCTTGGTGCCTTCAGCCTGCGGGCCGACCGCCTTCCGCCGCGCGAAGACCCGCTGACCCCCGATCAACAGGCCGCGAAGGCCGAGGTGGGGCGTCTTGAGGTTGCCGTGCAAACTGCCCTCCTGTCGCTTGACGCCGTGCAGGCCCGGGTGGACGCGGCTGAAGCGCAGGTGCGTTTCCTGTCCTCCTTCACCGGGGCGCTGCCCGATGCCGCGACGCCCGAAAGCATCAAGGAGATGGCTGCGATGATCGGGGCCGAGACCTTGGCCGCGCGCCAGGCCGCCCTTGCTGCCCGGGCCGACCTGTTCCCCGCGCAAAAGGCGGCTGAGGACGCGCAAGAGGCTCTGACCAAGGCCCAGGCCGCGCTGGAGGCTCTGCCCTCGGCCGACATGGATTATACCGCCCTGTCCGTCTCTCTGACTGCTGTCGCGGCGGGGGAGCAGACGGTCACCATCACCCAATATGTCAGCGGCGCCAGCTGGCGGCCATTTTATGATCTGAACCTGACGCGCGACGGCGGCGATGCCCTCGCCTTTGGCCGGTCGGTGCTGGTGACGCAGTACACGGGCGAGGATTGGTCGGATGTGGCATTGACCCTCTCCTCCTCGGCCCCCGCGCAGCAGGCGGCACCCTCAACCCTCTGGCCCGAATTTCGCAGCATCGGGCCTGAGGTCGAGGCGGCAGACCTGGCGCGCAAAGGGCTTGCCGAGGATGCACAGATGGGCGCTGTTGTGGCCGAGGCCGCCCCGGCCCCGATCACGGCTGCCGCCGGGGTCGAAGGCGATACAGTCGTCTACCGCTATCCCGAAATGGTTACCGTCGCTTCAGGGGCTGAGGATCTGCGGCTGGCACTGGACAGTCTGGCCTTCACCCCGGTTGTCAAAGCCGTTGCCGTGCCGCGCTTTGACCGCACCGCTTTTGTCATGGCCAGCTTCACCAATGCCAGCGATGAACCCCTGCTGCCTGGTGAGGCGATGCTGTTCCGTGAGGGCGTTCTGGTCGGTACCACTTGGCTTGACGTGATCGCGCCGGGGGTAGAGACCGACGTGGCCTTCGGCGCGCTAGAGACCCTGCGGATCAAGCGGGAGATGCCGGTCGCGGCCGAGGGGGAGACGGGCGTTTTCACCACCTCGAACCAACGGACTGAAAGCGCGGTCATCACGGTGGAGAACACCGGAGAGGAAGGCTGGCCGGTGCGGCTTCTGGATCAGGTGCCCTATAGCGAGCAGGAGGAGCTTGAGGTTGAGGTGACCGCCACCCCCACCCCGACAGAGGTGGATGTGGACGGCCAGCGCGGCATCCTTGCTTGGGAACTGGAAGTGCCTGCCGGGGGCAAGGCGACGATCACGCTGGAGCATCGCCTGTCCTGGCCCGAAGGGATGATCCTGCGCTAATGAAGGGTGTCCCGGGCCGGGACACCCCCTTCAAGTCATCGAAACCACAGCATCACTTTCCTGCATCAGGAAAGCGCTTACCAGCGTTGCCGCATCAGGTGGCGGGCTGAGGCCATCATCCAGACCGTCAGGCCCAGATAACCCGCGACAGCCACCAGACCAAAAGCAGACCCGTCGGCGCCAATGGACAACACCACGCCTTCAAAGGCACCGACGGTGATGGCACCGGCGGTCAGTCGGCCCAGAAAGGCGGTGCGGGGCGCGCGTTCGGTCAGCTGCATCTGCGCCACCAGCGCAACATGCAAGGCGGTCAGAAGCTGGCCCAGATGTTCCCCCACCGCGACCCCGGCAAAGGCGTGGAGGAGGGTGAACCCCTCAACATCGCCTGTCGCCGCCAGCCCCGGCACCACCATCACCCAGCGCAGAAGGCCCATCGCCTGCAACACTCCGGCAAGGGCCCCTGCCATGGCGGCCGCAATGGCCAGCGCGGTCTGGGCCTGTGCTCGCTTGGCCGCCAGCGCATGGGCCATGCCAATAGGCACAAAGAGCAGGGCCGCCAGCGCGAAAGCGTACCAGGTCAGCACCAGCCCCGCGCCACCGGCGGCGAAGGCCTGCAAGATCTCTTCCGCCGGTTGGCGCAGGATGCCCGGGTAGTCGAAGATCACTGCCAGCCGCGCATAGGGCAGGTTGAACCCGATGGCGAGGGCGGCCAGCGCAGCCGCCACCCCGTACGGGCGCTTGACGGGCAGGCTGTCGGTGAAAGGAAGGGCGGGGCGGCGGATGGGCGTGGCAAACATGGGTCTATCCTTGATCAGAGTTGCGGTTGCGGTTGTCACTGATTGGTGACATACATTGCCCTGAACCACCGCGCAAGCACAAAGTCACCGACTGGTGACATTAAGGAACCAGATGACCCGCAACCGCGATGAAACCCGTCAGCGCATTCTTGATGCGGTGCTTGATCTTGTGGCGGAGGAAGGCTTTGGAGCCCTTGGCGTGAACGCCGTGGCCCGGCGGGCGGGGGCGGACAAGCAGCTGATCTACCGCTACTTCGGCGGGCTTGACGGGCTGATGGCGGCGGCAGGGGCCGAGGTGGCCGAGCGGATGGCCGCCGCCCTTGCGACAGCCCCGGTAACTGCCCCCAGCTATGGCGGGCTAATCGAAGGTTTGGCGGCCACCCTCCTGCGCCACTTGATGCAGGACCGTCTCTACCGCCAGCTGCGGCTGATGGAGGCCAGCGCCCCTTCACCCGCGACGGAAGCCTTCCAAAAGGCGCGGGGTGCCGCCCTTGCCGCCTGGCTGGCCGAACGGCGCGGCAACCTGACCGCGCCTGCAGGCACCGATGCCGCCGCGATCAACGCGGTCATCATCGCGGCGGCTGAGGGGATTGCGATCCTGGGCCCCGCCGGGTTGGCGGCGGAGGAGGCCGACGCCCGCCTTCTGCCGGTGCTGCAGGCGATGATCCGGACCGCTTATGCCTAAAGGCCGTCAGACCGGGACAAAACCGTTGTGGGCGGGATCAAACTGTTCCAACCCGCCTTCGCCGGTGTCGGTCCAAAGGCCATGCAGGGTCAGCCGGTCGTCATCGACCGAGGCCTTCACGAAGGGAAAGGTCAAAAGGTTCGCCAAGCTGGTCAGCACAGCCTGCTTTTCCAAGGCCTCCAAAATCTCGCTTTCGGGCAGGTGGGCGACGGCCTGATAGCCTGGGCGCAGAATGTCCATCCAGCGGCCAACGAAGCTGGACTTCGCCTCAAGCTCGGGCGCGTGGCCGCGGCACATGTCATGGCAGCCCTTCACGCCGCCGCAGTTGGAATGGCCCAGGACCACGATATGCGCCACGCCCAACGAGGTGACGGCATATTCCACCGCCGCCGAAGTGCCGTGATATTCGCCATCGGGGTTGTAGGGCGGCACCAGGTTCGCCACGTTGCGGTGAATGAAGAACTCGCCTTCATCCGCGCCGAAGATGCTGGTCACGTGCACCCGGCTGTCGCAGCAGGAAATCACCATGGCGCGCGGGTGCTGGCCGCTGGTAGCAAGCCGCCGATACCAGGCGCGGTTGTCCTGATAGGTGGTGGCGCGCCAGCCGTGAAAGCGCTGCGCCAGATAGGTTGGCAGGGGGCGGATCTCGGTCATTTCAGGGTCCTTGGTCGCGTGACGCCATGGTCGCTGCCCCCTGCCTATGCGGCATTCAATGAAAATTCGAGAGGCAATTCCTTTTCCAAGCGGGACGGGGGCAACCCTTTCTTCAGCATGAAGCCTCAGGATGGGGCTTGGGTAGTGATGGAAGATCGGGTGTTTACATGACAGAAGTGGCCGTGCTGCGACCACGCGAAGTGGTGCGACAGGACGTCGATACGGTGGCGGAAATCTACCGCAACCTCGGCGCGCCGACCGCCGAACAACTGGTGACGCGGGCGCTGGGTGACCTCGCGTTGACGATGGCGGGGATCGTTGAGAAGGTCCGCGCGCAGGACCTGCGCGATCTGGGCGGGCAATTGGCGCGGTTGCGGCGGCTGGCCGATGACATTGGGCTGGTCACTTTGGCCAAGGTCGCGGGGGACCTGCAATCCTGTCTGGAACGGGCGGATGGCACGGCCTTTTCAGCCGTCTGGGCCCGGCTGATGCGGGTGGCGGAACGATCACTTTCGCCGGACCACGGGATTGCAGACCTGTCAGGTTAGGCGGGTCAAGGGGCGAGACAGCATTGGGCGAATCGGTGATGGATACAATTATCAGTTGTGCCACTTTCACTGCCCCCAATCCTGAGTGGTCATTGGTTAACGGCGTTCCTTGCCGACTGGCGGCCAATTGCCGCAATAGCGGGAAATTGGTGCAAAACTCGGTATGGGCGAGCATGGCAGGCTTGCGTGGCGGGGGATTCCTCCTTCACTACAGCAGGGTGGCGCGACCCGTGGCGTAGACGTCGAAGACAACCGTAGTGATTGACCGCAACATGACACCTCCCTCCACCTATGCTTTTGCTGCGCCCAGCGATCGGACAATGATCGTGTCGATGAAGAGCTGGACCGCGTGGTAAGCGACCATCGGCAGAATCGCCAGCGG
>JAAUPC010000145.1 GCA_012036325.1 Paracoccaceae bacterium | reverse complement strand
AGCGCCAGCGCGCGGCTACCCGCGGTTCAAGTCTTCGTCGCTACACGTCGTTCACGTTCAAGGACGCAGCAACGGCAACCGCCTGCTCCACAAGGACGCGCGCTGCGACGCAAGAAAGGTGACACCTCGCCGGACTACCCGGCCCTGCCTGCCCTCGACGAACCCACCTTCGGTCTGGTGGCGGGGGGCAAGCGGCTGGCCTGACGGCTGCTGGGCGCGCAGGCCTGCCAAGGGCCATGCGCCCCTTGGCCCAAAAGTGGGGGATCAGCCCTGGGCCGCGCCTGCCGCGACCCAGGCGCGCAGCACGGTCTGGGTTGCGTCACCTTCGATCACCCCCAGAAGAACACCGGGACCACTGCGGGCGCACAGAATGCTGTGCCCGGTATCAAGGGAGGCCCCAAGCACGATGCAAAGATCTTTGCCCGCTTCGGTCGAAAGCTGGTCAAACTGCGCGGCAAGCGCCTCGCCCTCATCGGCCAGAAAGCCTTGCAGGTGGCTTACCATCTCTTCCGGGCCATCGGTCGCGCCGTCACTTTCACCGCCGACGATCAGCCAGGCCATCAGATCAGCCCCGATGCTGCGTGCCAGGGTAATCAGGAAGGGTCGGTCGTTTTGCGCGCCCGTCCCGGCAGCCTTGGCCTGATCGGTGGACGCTGTGCCCGCCTCTGGTTCCGGTTTTGCCGCTGCCCCCACGCCCAACCGGGCCGACAGGCGCGGCGGCGCGGTCACCGGACGATCATCGCCCGGCTGGTAGGTCACTGGCCGGGGGGTTGGCCGGGCAGCGACTTCCGGCGCGGGGCGCGGGGTCGATGGGCCGACCGGCAGGTCGCCCTCCAACGGGTTGAGGTTGATCAGCAAAAGGTCGGCCAAAAGCGCCACCGGCAAGCCGACGCTGACCCCGTCCACATCGCGTGTCAGCGGTGTGGCCAGGACGCGCAGCTCATGCCGGGGGGGGGGCCACGGCCTGCATCAGCTTGATCAGGTCATCCTTGTGCTCATCCTCAAGGGCCTGAGTGGCAAGGCAGCTGTCCGCGTCCGGCAGGCCGCTGGCCGCCACGACCCGCAGCACCCGGCGTCCGGAAACCTCAAGCGTCAGGCTTGCGCCGACACTCGATTCGAAGGCGAGCGTCCGGCCCAGCACGGTCTCATTCACCTCGCACAAAAGCGCGGCCAGGGGGCTTGCATCCGACAAGGTCGCAATGACCCGTGAGCCGCCAGGCGCCACGCGGGCGACCGTCTGCAGCGCGTGCAGGCGGGCGAAGATCGGAAGGGCGGCCTTGTTCACGGATATGCCTGACTTGGGCTGAAGGTTTCTCTGTCACGCACCGGCAGAGATCTTGTCCAGCGTTTCCCGAATCTTCGCCACAAATCCCGGAAGGTCAATGCTGTGGTCGCAGACGCAGCACAGGGCATCGGCTGGCTCATTTTCAGACCGCAGAAACAGCCGCACGCCATCGGGGCCGATGACCAGTGCCGAATGCGGTTCGCCAAACGCCTCAACCGACAGGGAAAACAGCGGGTCGTCAAAACTGGTGCGCGCCTGCTGGCACAGCTGGTCGAGGAATTCCTGCGTCACGTCATCCCGGCCCTGACTGGCCAGGATCATGCGCGAGGACAGGTCAGCAAAGGCCACGACCCGCGTTTGCGGGAAGGCCTTGATCACGGCCCCAAGGCTGTCACTGATTGCCAAGTCTTGCCCTCACCCGCTGGTTTACTGGCTTTGCGACCGGCTGGCCGCACGCGGTTCCGCACCGCCATTCGCCGTGCGGTCCGAAAAGGACACGACGGCCGGGCCGGTTTCCTCGGTCGGGCGTTCGGTGCGCAACAGCCGCTCACCAGCGGCCACACGGCGCGGCATCACCTTGATGACCGGGGTGTTGCGGATCACGGTCAGGCGTTCAAACGCTTGGGCGATCAGGCTTTGCCCGGTTTCACCCGGCTCGGCCGGATCAGGCGTGATGGCTGGCTTGCGGTCATCGCCTGCTTCGGCGAAGCCTTCGTCGATCAAGCGGTGGACCAATTCAAAGAGGGCGCTGGTAAAGGTCTGCGCGCCGCTGTCGATCCACTTCACCTCATCATCGCCCGCGGTCATCGCCTTCAAAAGCGAGACGGGGTAGACGTCGGCGAACAGCCCCTCAACCTCACCCATGACGCGCTTCAGGACCTTGGACTTGTCCTTGTCGCCCAGGATCTTGTCAAAGCGGGTGATCAGCAGCAGGCTGTTCTTGCGCATTTCCGCCGGGAAAGTGGACCAGACCCCGGATTCCGACTGCCGCCAGGCCTGGGTCGCATGGGTGCACCACAAGACGCCGTCGGCCAGGTGGGCCATGCGTTCCCAAACCTCGGGCGACATGGACGGGTCAGAGATGCCGGGCATGTCGATCAGGTCGCAATAGCGCAGGATGTCGCTTTTCATGAAGATGCGGACATGTTCCGTCGTCTCAAGCGACACATTCTCAAGATCGGCTACGTCCAGATCATAGGCTACGCCGTCCAGGCCCATCGTGTAGGCGTCATCCGGCCCGTAAGACAGCCAGACCGGCGGCAGCTGTGTGGCCGTCACCTTTTCCAAGAGGGGCCGGGCGCCCATCAGCACGTTGCACAAGGTGCTTTTGCCCGAGCTGAATTCGCCCATGATGGCGATTCGGGGTTTGCGGGTCATCGGCATTCGCGTCGTCCTTTCCTGCGCGGCCCGGGCTTACTCGGCATATGCGCCAAGTTCGTCCATGATCGACGCCAGGCATTCCTGCCGGTCTTCCCAGGCATTCACGCCGAACAGTTCCTTCATCTCTTCCATCGAGATCTCTGAGCTGGCCAGCGCGCTCATCAGAAGTTCGCGCTGTTCCTGTAGGAAGTCACGCAGCGTGGTCTGGGTGCGTTCCCGGAACAGGCCGATCTGGATGGTCTTCAGGTCGTTGATGATCGGGTCGGTCTCGGCCCGGATCAGATTGTAGAAGTCCTGCGCAAAGGCCTTGTAGCCGCGGCGACGCTGCCACCAGCCTTTCCACCAGCTGACCTGCAGGTCCAGCGCGATGGTCTGGCCCAGGTTGATCGGCGGCGGGATGTAGGACACGACCGGCGTCTCGATCTTGAAGCCTTCGACGGTGATCGAGAAGGTCTTGCCGTAAAGTTCGGCGATCTTGATCGCGGTTTCGTTGTTCACCTCGGCCGCAATGGCGTGCATCTTTTTCAGCACGACCTGATAGCTGGAGGACAAGAGCATCCGCAGCCCCAAGGGGCTGTAATGCCAGGTCGCATCCTCGCCATTGGCCTGCAGATGTTCGATCAGGCTGTTGGTGGCGCGTTCAAGGAACCGCTCATAGCTTTGGTCGATGCGGTTGGTGAAATCCTTGCAAACGTTGTTCGTCAGATGCGTCAGCTTTTCTTCCGCCGCAGCTTCGGTGTGGGCCAGTTCCGCGCTCAGCTGTTCCGGCGTCATCGTGCGGTTCAGCTGGCCGTCGGATTCCAGGATGCGGACCTGATCGACCACGTCGAGCGACTGCGCCAGGTTCAGCGCCTGACGGGCCGATTTCTGCAGCGCTTCGGCCACCGGGCCTTCGTACATCCGCTGCCCCAGCGCATCCAGCAGGGCCGGCACGCCGGAGGCATGCCAGACCAGCTGTTCGGCGGTCCAGTCGTTCATCTTGTCGGCAAAGGCGGCGCGGGTCCAGTTGATCGCCGATTCGGTTGAATCGTCGGTCATCTCATCGATTTCGCCCAGAAGCACCGCGTTCGCCCAATGGGCCGAGCCGTAGATGATGTCGATGTCCTGCGGCGCGTTGTTCTTTTCCAACGTCTCCAGGATCGATTTGTGGATTTCGGGCACCTGGGTCGCCGGGTCGGGCAGTTCGTCGATCCGGTTGACGAAAATGATGATCTCGCGGCTTTGGCGATGCGCGATCAGGCGGATCAGCGCCATGTCCATCGTGGTCAGCGCCTGGTGTGCCGACAAGACGACGATACAGGACCGGCTGTCACGCACGGCGTTGATCGTGATCTGCTCGCGCATCATGAACGTGTCGTTCACGCCGGGCGTGTCGCGGACGCAGAGAAGGACCGGAATATCGTCCCGCTCGATATAAAGATCGGCGGATTTGGTGATGTCGGTGAACCGGCCCTGATCAGCGCTGCCCAGTTCTTCGTCACCCACGCAGACGTAGCGGCGCAAAAGCGAATCATCGACCGTGCCATAACGGTGTTCGGTGCCAAGCAGCATCTCGAACTTGCGGCCAAGGCGCGCTTGGGCCTTTTCGCGCATGGCGACGACCTGCAGGCGCAGCTTTTCCAGTTCATCATCCGCACCGGCGCGGGCGGCCAGCTGGCCGATACGGCCGCCGTTCGACACCAGCTTTTCCCATTCGGCGTTGTCGAAGAACTTGAACTTGGCCTTCACGTTCAGCTCGGGGCTGGGCGTGTTGATATGCAGCGACGTCACGACCGAGGTCCAGGGGTTCACGTCGGTCGGCAACAGCCCGGGCGCGCCGATCATCGCGTTGATCAGGCTGGTCTTGCCCGCCTTGATCTGCCCGATGACGGTGACGGAAGGTTCAACCTCACGCACCTGCTGCAGGATCCGCGTCACCTTTTTCGAGGTGTCGGGATCGGCCATCGTCACGAAATCGCGCAGCACGTCTTCAAACTGCTGCGTCGCTTCGGCAATGCGTCCAAGGCCCGGGAAGCTGCGTTTCAGCGCAACTTCGGGCACGGTGTCGACCGGCTGTGCCGCGTCGAGAACCGGTTCATCGTCCTGAACTATGGCGCCAAGTCCCATGATACCCTCACAACTGCCGCCCCAAACCACTTATATGGCACAGACGAGGGCGCAAGTCCCCGCAATCATGACATAAGTTTGGAAAGTGGTCCGAATTGGGCAGGTTTCTGTCGATTCTTCGGTCAATAATTCTATCAAGCCGCGCGCAATGTTTCCAGATCACGCCGAATCTGCAGCAAAAGAGTTACCGTATCGTCAGCAGGCGCATGCCCTTTTTCAAGTTGCATCAACATGATCAGATCAAGCACCTCACCAAGGTCGCCATTGATTCGGCGCAATGCAGCCGATCCGCCGCGCGATAGAAGGTCCATCACCTGCTCGGTCGTCTCGCGGCCATGCTCAAGAATAAGGTCGATCGGCAGTTTTTCTTCCGGGTCGATCATGTCGGTCAGGCTGACAGAGCGTTTGACGATCAGCGCAATCGCCTGATCCAGCAAGGTGTGTTCGCTGGACGGAATCGGGCCGTCGACCAAAGCGGTCGGCGCCGGGGCGGGCATCACGGTCACCGGAAACGCTGGCGCCGCTCAGAAACAGCTGAGCAATATTGTGCGTCTTGGCCAGCGTCACCAGATCGGTGCCCGCGACCCAGCCGGGGATGTAAATGCCGACCACGCGCAACACACAGGACGCCGCAATCGCCAGAAACAGCCAGGCGACCAGGCGATGGCCACGGCTTTCGCTGCCGCGCCGCGCGACCCGCGCTGCCATGACCAACCAGGTCGCGAGCAGGCCGTTGTTGAGCGCCTCCTGCCAGCCATGATGATAATGGACATAGCCGAAAATCCACTGACCACCGAGACCCACCGCAACCAGCAGGATCATCAGCCGCGCCGGCAAGGCGGCGCTGAACCGCGATGCCATGCTGACGAACACCAACATCCCCATCGCCCAATAGAAATAATAGCTGAAATCGCTCTCGTCCCAGCGCGCCACGGGGCTATGCGGCCGCGCGATGTCGAGCAGCGATGCGACGACCCCGCTCAGATAGGCCGCAGCCAGCCAGCCGGTATAGCGCACGCGCCGATCATAGAAGAAAATCCCCGCAAACATGAGTGCGAAGAGCATGAGGTTGAGCGGCACCAGATATTCAAAGGCAAACGCCATCGCATGGCTATGCCGCGAAGGTCGCAAAATAGGGTTAATGGGCGCAGACCCGTCATTTGCGTGCGGACAGGGAACCCATTGGCTCACGGCGGTTTATTGCCTCCATGCGCAACTTGATCGTCCTGCTGACCGCCGCCCTTGCTGCGGTGCCCGCTGTCGCCCTTGCCCAATCGGCACTCCCCGCCCCCGCGACGCCGCCGATTCCGCAAACCGAACGGCCGCCATCGGGCCCGCCTGCCACCGTGTTCGATGACACTTATGTGACGCTGGGCATCGGGGTCGGCACCATCCCCCGCTACGAAGGTTCCGACGATTATCGCCTGTTTCCTGCACCGCTGCTGCAAGGGCGCGTTGGGGGTTTTGACTTTGCGCGCGCGGCCCCGGACTTGCTGTCGATCTGCTGCGCGAAGCACCACAGGATCGCACCAACCTGATCCTTGGGCCGATTGTTCGTGGCCGGTTCGACCGGCGCGGCGGCTTTGGCGATGCCCGCGTCCGTGCGCTGGGCAAGCGCGATGTCGCGGTCGAGGCGGGCGTCCAAGCGGGCGTCGAATTTACCCGGATCGCCAAACTCGGCGATGGGTTGTCGCTATCGGTCGACGTGACCCAAGACGTGGCGGGCGGGCACAAGGGAATGCAAATCTCACCCGGCATTGGCTGGCGTCAGCCATTGGGGCGCGCAACGCTGGCCATTGCCTCGCTCTCGGCGACCCATGCCGATGGCGATTATATGCGGACCTATTTCAGCATCGATCCGGCGGGCAGCGCCGCAAGCGGCCTCCCCGCTTTTACCGCGCGCGGCGGATGGAAGGATGTCGGCGGGGGGTTGTTGCTGGCGCATGATCTGTCGGGCAATGGCCTTGATGGCGGCTGGAGCGTTTTTGGCATCGCGCGCTATTCCCGCTTATTGAACAGCGCGGCGCAAAGCCCGGTCACGGCCATCGCCGGCGACCGCGACCAGCGCTTTGTGGCGGCGGGTGTGGGCTTTACCTTTTAATTCGATTACACCACGGGAATGGACCTGCCGACCGACCCGCCAGAATCTGACGAGCATATGGGCCGCAATCCCGCCAAACCGCCGGAGCCTGCGGGCGAAATGTGGAACTTCGTGGCCTCGCTGGCCGACCGTAAGGCCTTTCTCAATCAACTTGGTGAAGGCGTGATCATCGCCGACGTCGCGGGACGCATCATCTTTGTCAATGATCTGGCAAGACAGCTTCACGGTCAGGCGCGGCTGGGTGTCGGGCCAGAGCAATATAGCGAAACCTATCGCCTGTTCACGATGGCCGGCGATCCTTTTCCGATCGAGGACCTGCCGCTGACCCGCGCGGTGCGGCACGGCGAAATCACGCGCGATACCCGCTGGCGCATTCGCCGTGCCGACGGGACCGAGATATTGGCCATCGGCAATGCCCGCCCGCTCTATGATGATCATGGCCGGCACATCGCGGCTATCCTCACCATTCGCGACGATACCCAGCGCCACGCCGATGAACAGGCGCTGGAGGAACTGGTGCGGGCCAAGGACGTGCTGCTGCACGAGGTTAACCACCGCGTGAAGAACAGCCTTCAGCTCGTCACCTCGCTCCTCTCGCTGCAAGCCAGCCGGTCGCAGCACGACGATGTGCGTCAGGGCTTGCTCGACGCCAGCAAGCGCATTGCCGTCATCGCCCGCATCCACCAGCGGCTCTATTCGACCGGAGACCATGATGCGATCAACCTCGGCGAATTGCTCTGCGATCTGGCCAGGGACAACGTCAGCGCGCATGGGGGCGACGGGCAGATCGCGATCATCACCGATTGCGACTCGTTCAACGTCGGCCTTGATCAAGCCGTGCCGCTTGCCCTGTGCGCTACCGAATTGATCACCAATGCGGTCAAATATGCCTTTGCCGGGCGCGATACCGGCACCATCCGCCTGTCGGCGAAAAGATCAGCAGACGGCAGCGTCGAAATCATCGTCGCCGACGACGGCATTGGTCTGCCGCCGGATTTCGATCCACGCCAATCCCCGGGTCTGGGCATGCGGATCGTCAACGCGCTGGTCAGCCAGCTGCGTGCCGATTTCGACGTGGCCAGCTCTGCGGCGGGATCGCGCTTCATCCTCCGTCATCATCCATGAACAACGCTGTGTCAGTGTGTTGCAAAGGGACCGGGACGCCATGCGCATATTGATTGTCGAAGACGAAATGTTGGTCGCAATGCAGATCGAAAATTTCCTGACCGCATCGGGGCATGAAGTGATCGGAGTTGCCGGCCGGGCGGCCGACGCCATCGACCTTGCGACCCGGCAGCAGCCGGAACTGGCGTTGATCGACATCAATCTGGCCGGGGGCGACAATGGCATCGACCTGGCCGCCGCATTGCGTGCGCAGGATATTCAGATCATCCTCGCCACCGCAATTGCCCGGCCAGTGTCGGCTGTGACATC
>JAAUPC010000144.1 GCA_012036325.1 Paracoccaceae bacterium | reverse complement strand
CGGGCTGGAGCCGGACCAGATCGACTACATCAACGCCCACGGCACCTCGACGCCCGAGAACGACAAGATGGAGGCGATGAGTTGCACCGCTGTGTTCGGCGCGCGCATGGCCTCGCTGCCGATTTCGTCCAACAAGTCGATGGTCGGACACACGCTCACCGCCGCCGGCGCGGTCGAGGCCGTGGTCTCGCTGCTCACCATCACCAACGGGCGAATTCCGCCCACGATAAACTATCGCGAGCCTGATCCCAATATCCCGCTCGATGTGGTTCCCAACCAGGCGCGCGATGCAAGCGTGCGGCGCGTGATCTCGAACTCGTTCGGGTTCGGTGGCCAGAACACCTGCCTGGTGTTCGGCGATGCGGTCGCAGCGCAAGCTGGGCGGGGATGTGCGTCCGATTGTGGTCAACGTCTGCAACTTCGCCAAGGGGACGCCGTCGCTGCTTTCTTATGACGATGCGCGGACCTTGTTCCACGAATTCGGCCATGCGCTGCACCAGATGCTGTCGGATGTGACCTATGGGTTCATCTCTGGCACCTCGGTCGCGCGGGACTTTGTCGAACTGCCGAGCCAGCTTTATGAGCATTGGCTTGAGGTGCCTTCGGTCTTGGAGGCGCATGCGCGGCATTGGGAGACCGGCGAGCCGATGCCTGCGGCGATGCTAGAGCGGTTGCTGGCGGCGGGGACTTATGACCAGGGCTTTGCGACGGTGGAGTTCGTCTCGTCGGCGCTGGTCGATCTGGAGTTTCACACCGGTGCTGCCCCGGCGGACCCGATGCAACGCCAGGCCGAGGTGCTGGAAGGGCTGGGGATGCCGCGTGCGATCCGGATGCGGCACGCAACGCCGCATTTCGCGCATGTGTTCAGCGGTGACGGATACTCGGCCGGGTATTATTCCTACATGTGGTCGGAAGTGATGGACGCCGATGCCTTTGCGGCCTTCGAGGAGGCGGGCGATCCCTTTGACCCCGCCACGGCGGCGCGGTTGGAAAAGTTCATCCTGTCGGCCGGTGGGTCGGAGGAGGCTGAGGCCTTGTACCTGCAGTTCCGGGGGCGGATGCCGGGGGTGGAGGCTTTGCTGAAAGGCCGGGGTCTTTTGGACGCGGCCTAGGCGGGGGTTTCACACCCCCTCACCCTCGTGGGATACTTGTAGGCAGAAAATGTATCAGCCCCTTCGGAGCGATCCGGGGGCGTGGCCGAACCTTGCCTTGAAGGCGCGGGAGAGGGTGGCGGGGCTGGAGAAGCCGGTCCTTAGGGCGACCTCGGCCAGGGGGTGTTTCGTGTCGGTCATGAGGCGACGGGCGGCTGCCAGGCGGAGGCTGAGGGCGTAGGCACCGGGGGTGAGGCCGAGGGCTTCGCGGAAGAGGGATTCAAGGCGCCGGGGGGAGAGGTTGACGGCTTTAGCGATCTTGGCGACGTTTTGTGGGGCGTCGAGGGTGGCCTCCATCAGCGCGGTGGCACGGGCGACGCGGGGATCAAGGCTGGGGTCCTGCGCTGACGGAGCGATCTGCGGTTCGGATCCTTTGCGGTGGGTGGCAAGGAAGCTGGCGGCGACTTGCCGGGCAAGCGCTGCCCCGTGGCGGGCGCGGATCAGATGCAGCATGAAATCGGTGGCCGCTGCCGCCCCGCCGATGGTGGCGCGGTTGCGGTCGATCACGTAGCGATCAGGCAGGACGGTGGTGTCGGGGTGGGCTGACGCCAGATCCTCAAGATCCTCCCAATGCACGGTGGCGCGGTAGCCGGTCAGAAGGCCTGCGCGGGCCATCACCCAAGGGGCGGCGTCGATGCCCGCCACAAGCTGGAAGCGCGGCGCGATGCGGCGCAGGTCACGGATCAGGGGGCGGGTGGCCACCTCGGCCAGGCGGTAGCCGGCGATGACGATCAGGGCGTCGGCTCCCGCTGCATGGGTAAGGTCGCCGGTTGAGGGAAGCTCGATGCCGCAGGTCAGGGGGGCAGGCTGGCCGTCGGGGGTGACGACGCGCCAGCGGTAGGCCTCAGACCCCAGGTGGCGGTTGGCGTTTCTCAACGGGTCCAAGGCTGAGGCGACCTCAAGGATCGAGGCCTGGGGCAGGACGAAGAAGGCGATGGTCAGGGGGCCGGTCGCGGGCGTGAAGAGTGCGTTTTCCGTCATGGCGATTTCGTAAAGCGCAAAGCGCGGGCGCGCAAGCGGGCTATGCTGGGGCCAAAGGGAGGATGCCATGCCGCTGACCATGAACCGTGAGGTTTTCATCACCTGTGCCGTGACGGGATCGGGGGGGACGCAGGACCGCAGCCCCCATGTTCCCCGGTCCCCCAAGCAGATCGCCGAAAGCGCGATTGCGGCGGCAAAGGCGGGGGCGGCGGTGGTGCATTGCCATGTGAGGGACCCGGAGACGGGGAAGCCCTCACGCCGTCTGGAATACTACCGCGAGGTGACGGAGCGGATCAGGGACAGCGACACGGATGTGGTCTTGAACCTGACAGCGGGGATGGGGGGCGACATCTACTTTGAGGGGACGGAGGAGATGGTCGCTGGCCCCCGGTCCGACATGGCGGGCGCGGAAGAGCGGGTGGCGCATGTGGTGGAGTGCCGGCCAGAGATCTGCACCCTTGACTGCGGGACGATGAACTTCAACGAGGCCGATTATGTGATGGTCAACACCCCCGGCATGCTGCGCGACATGGCGCGGCGGATGACGGCGGCGGGGGTGCGGATCGAGATCGAGGCGTTTGACACCGGGCACCTTTGGCTGGCGAAAGAGCTGGTGAAGGAAGGCGTGATCCCGGAGCCTGTGCTTGTCCAGCTGTGCATGGGCGTGCCGTGGGGCGCGCCGGATGATCTGAACACCTATATGGCGATGGTGAACAACGTGCCTTCGGGCTGGCACTGGTCGGCCTTCGCCCTTGGCCGTCACCAGATGCCGTATGTCGCGGCGGCGGTGATCGGCGGCGGCAATGTGCGGGTGGGGCTGGAGGATAACCTCTGGCTCGACAAAGGCGTGCTCGCTACCAACGCCCAACTGGTGGAACGTGCCGCGACGATCATCGAGAACCTTGGCGCGCGGGTGATCACCCCGGCCGAAGTGCGGGCGCGGCTGAAGCTTGAAAAGCGGGCGCCGGTGGCGAAGTGAGGGGGCTTGCCGCCAGCCTTTGTCTGATCGGCCAATCGGTTGCCGCCGAAAGCTGCCTAACGCTGGGCAGCACCGGCCTCACCTTGCCGATCAGTGAGGCCCATGAGGTGGTGGAGCAAGGCAAGGGCGTGGTCATCTTTTTTGAGCCAGAAGGTCGCTCGCCCCGGATGATCGTCATCCAGCGGGCCGAGGGGGTGGAGCCAATCGGCGGCGTCGTTCTTTCGAACGGGATGATGCTTGACTATGAGACGCGGACCGAGGGTGCCGTTGGCAGCGGCGGCGCGGTCGCGGGGCTTGTGGGAATCCTGAGCGGCACGTCAGCCTTTGGGGTGACATGCACTATGCAGGCTGAGGTCCCGGATGCCGAATGGTGCCTGCCGGTTCTGGGCGCGCTTCGCCCGGCTGCGGACGGCTGTGGCGGAGAAGAGGGCTGACGTGACACGGAAAGCGCCGATCATCGCTGGCGGCTGGGCGGCATCGAAATGATGGCCGCCGTGATAGCCGCTGTCTTTGCGTTGTCGGCCTACAACCAGGCGGCCGAGCCGCGATCCCGGCTTTGGCTTGTTGCTTTACTGGTAGTGGCCTTGGCCTATGGTTATCTGGAATTTGCGATGCCCGCGGATCTGTCAGGCAATGACGCGGCGACGGACCGGCATCCGGATGCGATGAAGTTCAAGGCCGCAGGCCATGTCGAGGTGGCCGCAGGACTGAGTTTGCTGGGTGCGTGGGTCGGGGGTCTGTTCAGGGCGCAGGCCACTGCCGCCCGGATCGGCGGTTATGCCTTCGTTGCCACCTTTGTCGGGCTTTACGTCCTTGGCTTCTTTCTGGTGACCGCAAGATGACCGCGTGGCCGATGGGATCAGCTGGTCCGGTGCGGGACAGGAAGCGTGCGCAGCCCGTTTGGGCCGGGCGTTGCAGGGAATTCCATGGAAACACTTCTGACCATCCTTTTGGTGATGCTGGGCCTGTACCTCGCACCTCAGGCAGCGGTGAACCTGCGCTGGCTGGCCGGGATCGCGGCGGCGTTGGCGGTAGCGGGGCTGATCGCGTGGTTTGGCTGGGCGGAGCGGCAACCCTCCTCCATCGGTTCGGGGGTGGCGGGGTTGCTGGTCCTGTTGGCCGCTGGGGCAGCGGGACTTGGCGTTCTGGTGCGGGCGCTGGTGCTGTGGCGCGGCTGGCACGGGGGCTGGACGGCAACGGCGGTCATACTTGGGGCGGGCCTGATCTTGGCGGCGCTGATGTGGATTTTCGAGGCGGTGTGACACCCGACCACGGCATGAGGGGATGACGAACATGGCACGGAAAGCGGCAATCATCGGAGGCGGGGTTATCGGCGGGGGTTGGGCCGCGCGGTTCCTGCTCAATGGCTGGGATGTGGCCGTGTTCGACCCGGACCCGGAGGCCGAGCGCAAGATCGGCGAGGTGCTGGGAAACGCGCGGGCGGCCCTTCCGGCGCTGTCAGATGTGCCGATGCCGGCCGAGGGGCGGCTGAGCTTTGCGGGCACCATGGCCGAAGCGGTGGAGGGCGCGGAGTATGTGCAGGAAAGCGTCTCCGAACGGATCGAGCTGAAGCACAAGGTCTATGCCCAGTTGCAGCAATCGAACCCCGGGGTGCTGATCGGGTCTTCGACCAGCGGCTTCAAGGCCAGCGACTTGCAGAAATCGAGCCCCGCGCCGGAAAACATCATCGTCGCGCACCCGTTCAACCCGGTTTATCTGCTGCCGTTGTCCGAGATCAGTGGCAGCCCCGCCAACCCGCCCGAGGTGGTGGAGCGGACGGTGCAGATCATGCGCGACATCGGGATGTTCCCCTTGGTGATCCGCAAGGAAATTGACGCTTTCATCGGCAACCGGTTCCTGGAGGCGGTCTGGCGTGAGGCTTTGTGGATGCTGGTCGATGGCGTGGCCACGACGGGTGAGATTGACGACGCGATCCGCATGGGCTTTGGCCTGCGCTGGGGGCAGATGGGGCTGTTCGAGACCTACCGCGTGGCCGGGGGTGAGGCCGGGATGCGCCATTTCATGGCCCAGTTCGGCCCGGCGCTGAAATGGCCCTGGACCAAGCTGATGGACGTGCCAGAGTTCAACGATGCGCTGGTGGACCTTGTGGCGGAGCAGTCGGACGCGCAGTCGGGGGCGTATTCGATCCGCGAGTTGGAGCGGATCCGCGATCAGAACCTTGTCGGTTTCCTGCGGTCCCTAAAGGATCGGAACTGGGGCGCGGGCAAGGTTTTGCGTGACCATGATGAGCGGCGGCGAGTGGCCTATCACGCGGGCGAGGTGACGGGTGCGCCGCTGCAGATGGCAGAGTTGCAGGTGCTACCCAGCTGGATCGACTACAACGGTCACATGACCGAAAGCCGGTATCTGTTCTGCGCGTCGGAAGTGGCGGATGCCTTCCTGCGGCTGATCGGGGCGGACATGCAGTATGTCGCGGGTGGGCACAGTTACTACACCGCCGAAAGCCACATCTTGCACAAGGGCGAGGTAAAACTGGGTGACCGGCTGACTGGCACGCTGCAGGTGATCCACGCCGATGAAAAGCGCCTCCATCATTTCATCACATTGCAGCGCGGCGAGATGGTCGTAGCGACCATCGAACAAATGTGCCTGCATGTGGATATGAAAGCGGGGAAGACCTGTGCGGCACTGCCCGCAGTGCTGGAGCGGCTGCTGCCGATTGCGGAGGCACATGCAGGCCTGCCCCGGCCTGAGGGGCTGGGGCGCGCGATTGGTCAGGGGAGGGTGTGATGGATTTCGAACTGTCCGAAGAACAGCGGATGATCGTCGAGACGACCCGCGCCTTTGTCGAAGCCGAGCTTTATCCGCATGAGGCGGAGGTGGAGCGGACCGGCGTCCTGCCGGTGGAGCTGATCCGCGAGATCCAAGCGAAGGCCATTGCGGCGGGGCTTTATGCCGCCAACATGCCGGTGGAGGTGGGGGGCGCGGGCCTCGATACGCTTTCTTGGCTTCTCTATGAGAAAGAGCTGGGGCGGGCGAACTATGCCCTGCACTGGACCTGCGTGGCGCGGCCGTCGAACATCCTGCTGGCCGGGAATGCCGAGCAGCGCGAGCGGTATCTGATGCCCTGCATCCGGGGCGAGACCTGGGATTGCCTGGCGATGACCGAACCGGGTGCGGGGTCTGACTTGCGGGGGATGAAGGCATCGGCCCGCCTGGACGGTGGCGACTGGGTGCTGAACGGGACGAAGCATTTCATCAGCCACGCCGACCTGGCGGGCTTTGCCATCGTCTTCATGGCGAGCGGTGAGGAAGAAACCCGCGCGGGCCGAAGAAGCTGATCACCGCGTTCTTTGTCGACAAGGGGACGCCGGGGTTCACGGTGCGGGAAGGCTACCGGAACGTTTCGCACCGCGGCTACACCAACGCGGTGCTGGAGTTTGACGACTGTCGGGTGCCTGCGGCGAATGTGCTGGGCGAGGTGCACAAGGGGTTCGAGGTGGCAAACTCCTGGCTTGGTGCCACGCGGCTGCAGGTAGCCTCGACCTGTCTGGGGCGAGCAGAGCGGGCTTTGGGCCATGCGATCAGCTATGCGGCTGAGAGGAAGCAGTTCGGCCAGGCGATCGGCAAGTTCCAGGGGGTGTCGTTCAAGCTCGCGGACATGGCTATGGAGCTGAAGGCAGCGGAGTTGCTCACACGGGAGGCGGCCTGGAAATACGACCAGGGCACGGTGACCGAGGCTGACATGGCGATGGCCAAGCTGAAAGCGACAGAGGTCTTGGCGATGGTCGCCGATGAGGCGATCCAGATCCACGGCGGGATGGGGCTGATGGAGGAGCTGCCCTTGGAACGCATCTGGCGCGACGCGCGGGTGGAGCGGATCTGGGAAGGGACGAGTGAGATCCAGCGCCACATCATCAGCCGCGAATTGCTGCGGGCGGTGGGGGGTTGAAGCGTCGGAGCGGGGGCCAGCCCCCGCACCCCCGGGATATTTGAGGACGAAGAATGCAGGCTTTACCAGTTCACGGTAACCGCGTGTTAACGTTAATGCGGGACGCTAATGGCACGGTACAGGCGGGGACGCCGATGACCGTGACGTGGAATGGCACCTCGCTCTGGAGTTCGGGGCGAGGTGTTTACATTCTTGGTCTTCAAATATCCCGGGTGCGTTCAGTGGATGCGCCATTGGTTCAAGCACCGCTGGACGCGGGGGGCAGCCGCCTCCGGCGGGCGCAGCCGGGCCGGAGGCCGCAAATGACGCGCCTCGACCGATTGCTTCGCCCGCGTCACATTGCCGTCCTCGGGGCGGGTTGGGCGCTGAACGTTATTGAACAGTGTCGGAAGATGGGCTTTTCCGGCTCGGTCTGGCCGGTGCATCCGACCAAGGATCAGATTGGTGGACTCAAGGCCTATGCCAGCCTTGCCGATTTGCCCGAACCGCCGGATGCGACCTTTATCGGGGTAAACCGCTTTGCCACCATCGACGTGGTAGCGGAACTGGCGGCGATGGGGGCGGGGGGGGCGATCTCTTTCGCCTCCGGCTGGGAGGAGGCGGGCGAGGCGGGGTTGCAGGACCGGCTGGTCGCGGCGGCGGGCGGGATGCCGATCCTTGGGCCCAACTGCTATGGCGTGATCAACTACCTTGATGGGGCGCTTCTCTGGCCGGATCAGCACGGCGGGGTGCGGGTAACCAGCGGTGTGGCCTTGGTCAGCCAGTCGTCCAACATCGTCATCAACATGGGCATGCAAGCGCGGGGTCTGCCGGTGGCCTATGTCGCCTGTCTGGGCAATGCCGCCGTTGTCGGGCTGGCTGAACTGACCGGGGCGCTGCTGGATGATCCCCGCGTCACCGCCGTGGGGCTTTACATCGAGGGGATCGACGATGCCCCGGCCTTTGCCGCGCTCGCCCAGAAAGCGCGGGCGATGGGTAAGGGGGTGGCTGTCATCAAATCCGGCAAGACGGAATCCTCGCGGACGGCGGCGGCTAGTCATACCGCCTCGCTGGCCGGGGGCGGGGCGGCGTCGAGTGCCTTTCTGCGGCAAGTGGGTGTGGCGGAGGTGAACTCGCCGTCGGAACTGATCGAGACGCTGAAGATTTTCCACGTCCACGGGCCACAGATCGGGACGCGCATTTGCTCGCTGTCTTGTTCGGGTGGCGAGGCGGGGTTGGTGGCGGACCTGGGGGCGCCTTATGGGATCGACTTTCCGCCCGTGCCGCACGCTACGCATGACCGGCTGTTCGC
>JAAUPC010000143.1 GCA_012036325.1 Paracoccaceae bacterium | reverse complement strand
ACCGGGTAGTTAATGTTTTAAACAACTAAATAGTTATCTGTTTATTTAGAAGAGAACACCGACCAGCAAATCATAGTTGGAGCACCAAAAGATGGTGTTTTGGTTAGAAATTTATCAACTAAATTGTTGCCTGATTACAAACCACCACATACAATCACTCTGAAGATCACATTAAAAGAATCGGATTTGTTATTGCTGGAAGACTCGTCTAAAGTCAAACAGTTTGGCGCTGGTTGGTCACACGACAGCTGTCTTAAATTTGAACGATGCAAGTGGAGTGATTGAGTCAAACTTTGAAATCCAGGTACCTTACTTAATAAAAGAAGAATGTTTCCTTAATGTTATTTTCAGAATCATGAATCTAAGTTAGGTGTTTAATTGTCAGCCGAGCAGTCAACAAATTGCCAAATCTCCAACGAGTTCAACTTGACTGTTGTAATGAGCAAAGACATTCAAGTAGCAAAACCAATAGGTACACATCGTGGTCTTTCTAATTTGTACACTGGTCCTCGACAAGCTTTGAAATTTGAAGTCGGTGAAGTTGTATGTCGGATGTCCTACAAAGACTTACTTGTTACTCAAGCAGTCATTCAAGGAGCACTAAAACATCCTCAGACGAATTTGTCTCGTCCACAACCTTTCTCGTCTGCCAGAAATTCACCAGCCACTTCTCCACGTTCAGACGATTTATCATCAAATGGAGAACAGCCAGGTATTTTTATTCTATAAACTTTATACAACTTAACAACTTGTTTAGCCGCAATTAACATCAAGTCAGTAAGTGTAAATGCTCCAAGTATGTGTGGATGGTTTTTGGACGACTCACAGGGTGTTGCACTTCCGTTGGTTCGACTTATCTTGACAAGTTTGTCGATAAAGAGCGTTTCTTGTTAATACAAGTTTCTTTTTAGATTTGCGGATGCACTACGCAAACGAGAAATAGACACAAACATGATAGTTGGAATTGACTACTTCAATCAGCGAGTTTTTGGTTGGGAGCCTTTGATTGAGTCGTGGCCAATTGAAAAGTTGCTATATCAATGGAGCGGACAAGCAAGTACATTGAAGATTCAGCCATGTATGTGTTTGCAAGCAACAAACATAATAACAAATATAATTTTAACTTCCAGCTCGAAATCATCCTCTTAACTTCAATGTCACACAGACTTTTATCCAACAAGCAAAACATTTCTTTTCAACTTGGCCGGACATCAAAATCTTTAAAGACTGACTTGAGAACAATGTGCGTTCGATCTCGTCCGCAGACGTCGGCCGCACCGCACGCGCGACTTCGACGCCATCGCGCAGCAAGCGGTGGGTTTCGGCGTCGTAGCACTCGGGGTGCTTGCGGTAGACCTCGGTGGCATTGACGGCCAGCGGACTGTCGACGTAGATCGGGATGGCCGGAATCTCGCGGCGCTCGGCGACGACGGCGAGATCTTCCAAATCCTCAAGGAGCTTTTCGTATTCGCTGATCGGGAGAACGACTGCGGTGCGGTCGCCGTGCTCGTCCGTGAGGTATTGCAAGGTCTGGCTCATGGCTGGAGGCTACGCTTTGTCCGCTCCGATGTCGAGGGTGCGGAAGGCCACGCGCTTGCCTTTGGCTGCGTCCATCACGCGGGTGTAAAGCTTGGCCAGTTCGGCGCGCGTGGCATTTTCGAGCGGACGAGGAACTGAAGCTCGGTGCGGAAAAGGCCGACGCCTTCGGCCCCGGAGCCTTCGAGGCTGGGCAGGTCGGCCATGAGGCCAGCGTTCATATGCAACGCGACGGTCGTGCCGCAGGTGGCGGTGGCGGGCAGGCCACGAAGGCTGGCGTAGCGTTCCTGCGCCTTGGCCTGCATGGCGATCTTGTCGCGGAAGGCGCGGGCGACGGTTTCTTCGGGGCGGAGGTGGACGATGCCCTGATCGCCGTCCACGAGGATCGCGTCGCCGTTCAAAGCTTCAGCCGTGATCCGGTCGGTGTTGATGACGAGGGGGATGGCAAGGGCGCGGGCGACGACGGCGGCGTGGGAGCCGACGGACCCCTCATCCAGCACGACGCCTTTCAGCTTGCGGCCATAGTCCAGCAGCTCTGCCGGGCCGATGTTGCGGGCCACGAGGACCGGGTTCTCCGGCATCTCGGCCCCGGTGTCGCGGCCCTGTCCGGTAAGGATGCGCAGAAGGCGGTTCGAGAGGTCATCCAGGTCCGAGAGCCGTTCGCGGAGGTAAGCGTCGGGCACCTGTTCCAGGCGGTTGCGGGTGGCGGATTGTTCCTTTTCCACGGCTGCTTCGGCCGAAAGGCCGCGCATGATGTCTTCTTCCATCCGGCGCAGCCAGCCGCGGGAATGGGCAAACATCCGATACGCCTCCAACACCGCCTTCTGGTCCTTGTCGAGGCTTTCGGCAGAGAGGAGGTCATCGACCGAGACGCGCAGCTGGCCAACTGCGTCGCGGATCCGGTCAATCTCGGTCAGGGGGTCGTCGGCGACGGGGTTGGTGATGACGACGCGCGGTTCATGAAGCCAGACCCGCCCCTCAGCCGCCCCTTCCTGACCGGAGGTGCCGCGCAGCATGACCGGTTGCTTGTGCAGCGCCCGCATCCCGCCCTCGTCGCTGGTGAAGGCGCCAAGTTCCGTCATCTCGGCCAGGACCATGGCGACAACGTCAAGGGCGTAGATGTCATCTTCGGAAAACTGGCGGGCGGTTTTCGACTGCACCACCAGCACGCCCAGCTTTTCCCCCACCCGCTGGATCGGCACGCCAAGGAAGGAGGAGTAAAGCTCCTCCCCCGTTTCCGGCATGTAGCGAAAGCCCTTTTCGGCGGGCGCATCGGCGGTGTTGACCGGCTGGCCGTTGCGGGCGACGCGGCCCACTAGGCCTTCGCCCAGCTTCATCCGGGTCTTGTGGACGGCTTCCTTCTTCAGGCCCTCGGTCGCGCACAGTTCCAGCGTCTCAGGATCGCGGAAGAGGTAGATCGAGCAAACCTCGGTCCCCATGCTGTCGGCGATCAGATGGGTGATCTGGTCAAGCCGGTCCTGCCCCGCGCCCGGCACGGCGAGGGTATCGCGCAAGCGGCGCAGAAGCTTTCGACTGTCGCTTTCGCTGCGTTCTGGCATGAGGGGTCCTTCTGGTCCTTCCCCCTTCTATAGGCGATGCAACTGGCGGGGGGGAAGGGGCATGCCAGCCCGAGGGGCGCCCTGGCACCGGGATTGCGCGGATCCTGGTCAAGGATTGACCGGCCACGCCACCGCCGCCACATTTCGTGGCTGCTGGGGTCTAAATGGTTCTGCCGAAGTGCGCGGTCGCAATGCTGTCGGATCGGATCAATGAGGCAACGCGCCGATCTGTGCTTCTGCGGCTTGCCAAGATTGTGCTAAGCTGCATCGAACGGAAAATAAGGCCCGGGGACAACAGCTTCGCCCACAAGTTCATGAGCGACGGCGAGGCGGCGACTTGGCTCGTCTGCAGTGTGCAGCTGGCCCAGCGGACCAAAACCGGCTTCGTCGGCCTTGTGCCCAAGGCAGATCGCGTGGCCAAGGTTGCAGCGGTTCCGGCTGAAGACCTGCCCCTTCTGGAAGATGCAATCGAGGCAACATTCATCGCGCATGACGACGTCTTTTCGGGTCTGCCCGCCTGGCCGCCTGATCCAGACATGTTTCCCGAAGACTTCCGCAGCGTGTTCAAGGATTTGGGGCTGCAGGACGCGAGTGGCACTTGGAGGGATGCAGCGTTGCCGATCCTGGTGTGGAATGAATGTCTGACGAAGGAAGCGAGCCGGTCCGATACCGTGGCCGCTCGGATCAGAAGCCTGGCTTTGCAGGTGCTGGCGACCATGCCGCGGGCGGTCATGGACATCATCATAGAAGACTACTGGTGCGGACAACCGGGTAAGCGGCTGCGCTACGCCTTGGCGGAGAAGTGGCGACCCGAAGGGTGGCTGACGCCAGCGCAGCTTCGGGTGTCGCGCAGCTATATGTCCAACCCGCTGGCAGATGCCGTCGCGCGCGAGATTGTGCGGCTGGGTGAGGACCGGGCCGATTAGGGCTGGCGCAGCTTAGGCCTTTTCAAGCTCAAACGTGTCGTGGAGCGCCTGGACGGCAAGTTCCATGTACTTGCGGTCGATCAGCACAGAAATCTTGATCTCGGACGTGGTGATGACCTTGATGTTCACATTCTCGGCCGCCAGCGCGGCAAACATCCGGGCGGCGACGCCGACCTGGGACCGCATCCCGATGCCCACGACCGAGACTTTCGCCACATCGGTATCGGTGACCAGTTCGCTGAACGCGAACTTGTCCGCCGCCGTTGCATCGTCAATCGCCTTCTTGGCGCGTTCGACCTGGTTGGTGGGCAGGCTGAAGGTCATGTCGGTATAGGCGCGCTTGTCGGAGGGTTTGTCCAACTCACTGATGTTCTGGACAATCATGTCCACGTTCACGCCTGCATCGGCCAGCGTTCCGAAGATCGCCGCGGCCACACCTGGGCGGTCCTCAACCCGCAGCAGGGTCATCTTCGCTTCATCCCGGCTGTAAGCGACGCCGGACACAACTTTCGATTCCATGATTTCATCCTCGTCGCAGACTAGGGTTCCAGAAGTTTCATCCGTTTCCTCAAACGAGGAAAGGACGCGCAGCCGCACCTTGTAGCGCATCGCCAGTTCGACTGACCGGGTCTGCAGGACCTTGGCGCCGAGGGAGGCAAGCTCCAGCATCTCCTCGAACGCGATCTTGTCGAGCTTGCGGGCCTTGGGGCTGATGCGGGGGTCGGTGGTGTAGACGCCGTCCACGTCGGTGTAGATGTCGCAACGTTCGGCGGCGAAGGCAGCGGCGAAAGCGACGGCGGTTGTGTCAGAGCCGCCGCGGCCAAGGGTGGTGATCCGGCCTTCGGGGCTGACGCCCTGGAAGCCCGCGACCACGGCGACCTTGAAGCCTTCGGCGAATTTTGCGTCGATGTTGGCGCGGGGAATGTCGACAAAGCGCGCGGCGGCATGGGCCGAAGTGGTCTGGATCGGCACCTGCCAGCCCTGCCAGCTGCGGGCGGGGATGTCCATTTCCTGCAAGGTGAGGGCCATGAGGCCCGCGGTCACGTTCTCACCGCTCGACACCACCGCGTCATATTCGCGGGCGTCATAAAGGGGCGAGGTGCTTTCGACCCAGCCGACAAGTTCGTTCGTCTTGCCGGACATGGCGCTGACGATGACGATGACGTCATAGCCGCGCGCGACCTCTCGCTTGACCTTTTCGGCCGCGTTCTTGATGCGGGCAAGGTCGGCCACCGAAGTGCCGCCGAATTTCATCACCAGAAGCGGCACGAAAGACCCTCCCCCCAACGCCCTGCAAATCCGGGCGTGTCTTATGCGGCTGGGCGGGGCGGCGCAAGCCCCGGCACCCAGGATAAGGAGCGCGCGAGGGCGCGCGAAGACCCTTGTCTCGCCTCTGGCGCGCGAAGGGCGCGCCAACCGCCTCGGACGATTGGGGGTTTCACACCCCCAAGCCCCTGTGGGATATTTGTGCAGAAAGAAAACCTCATGCCTTTCATTCTGGCCCAAATATCCCGGGGAGCGCGAGGGGCTGACCCCTCGCCTTTGAGGAGGAGCGGCACGCGACGACGAGGCAAAAGCTCTTCGCGCGGCACGCGCACAATTTGGTCAGAGGGCGCGCCAGCCGATGTCGCAACGGCAAAAGCCACCCGGCCAATCGATGGCGTCGACCATGGCATAGGCGCGATCATGCGCCTCGCGCAGGGTGGCCCCCCGGGCGGTGACGGTCAGGACGCGGCCTCCGGCAGCGATGAGGTTGCCATCGCGGGTGGCGGTCCCGGCGTGAAAGACCATGTGGCGGCTGTCTTCGGGCAAGGCGTCGAGGCCCCGGATCTGGCTGCCCTTGGCGTAGGCGCCTGGATAGCCGTTCGTGGCCATCACCACGGTCAGGGCATGGTCATCGGCCCAGTTCACCTGCGCTTCGCTCAGGCGGCCTTCGGCGGTGGCCAGCATCAGGTCCAGCGCCTGTGCGCCCAGCCGCAGCATCAGTACCTGCGCTTCGGGGTCGCCGAAGCGGGCGTTGTATTCCACCAGCCGCGCCTGGCCGTTTTCGATCATCAGGCCCGCATAGAGCACCCCTTGGTAGGGCGTGCCGCGCCGGGCCATTTCGGCGATGGTGGGCAGGACGATCTGGTCCATCGCCTGGGCCTGGAGCGTTTCGGTCAGGACCGGGGCCGGGGAATAGGCGCCCCATGCCGCCGGTGTTCGGGCCGGTGTCACCGTCGCCCACGCGCTTGTGGTCCTGCGCGGTGCCGATCGGCAGGGCGTGGGTGCCGTCGGTCAGGATGAAGAAGCTGGCCTCTTCGCCTGCCATGAATTCTTCGATCACCACCTCGGCCCCGGCCGCGCCGAACTCACCGCCGAACATGTCGTCGATGGCGGCAAGGGCTTCGGCTTCGGTCATGGCGACAATGACGCCTTTGCCGGCTGCAAGGCCATCGGCCTTGACGACGATGGGGGCACCTTTGGTCCGGACATAGTCTTTCGCAGGCGCGGCGTCTGTGAAGCGGGTCCAAGCGGCGGTGGGGGCGTTGCAGGCGTCACAGATGTCTTTGGTGAAGGCCTTCGACGCCTCCAGCTTTGCGGCGGCGGCAGAGGGGCCGAAGGTCAGAAGGCCCGCCTGACGGCAGGCATCGGCGACCCCGGCGGCGAGGGGGGCTTCGGGGCCGACGATCACGAAGTCGATGGCGTTTTCCTCGCAGAACGTCACCACTGCAGCCCCGTCGAGGATGTCGATGTCGGCGCATTCGGCCAGCATCGCGATGCCCGCATTGCCGGGGGCCACGATCAGCCGGTCGGTTTTCGGGTTCTGTTTCACGGCCCAGGCAAGGGCATGTTCGCGGCCACCGGAGCCGAGAATGAGTATGTTCATGGTAACCCCGCTTGGACTTTGCCTGCGGGCGTCATAGGGTTTGCCTAGCGAGGAGGCAAGCCGCATGGACCTGATCGACGACAGCCCCGCCCCTGGCGACAAGCCGCAAGGCAACCAGCCCGAGTATACCGTGACCGAGCTTTCCGGCGCGGTGAAGCGGGTGATCGAGGGGGAGTTCGGCCTTGTGCGCGTCCGGGGCGAGGTGGGGCGGGTGTCGCGTCCGGCCTCGGGGCATCTATACTTTGACCTGAAGGATGATCGGTCGGTGATTGCGGCGATCAGCTGGAAAGGGCAGGTCGCGCGGATGCAGGTGCGGCCCGAGGAGGGGATCGAGGTTGTGGCCACCGGGCGGATGACCACCTTTCCGGGGCAGTCGAAGTATCAGCTGATCGTCGATGATGTGGCGCCTGCCGGGGCGGGTGCCTTGATGGCGATGCTGGAGAAGCGGAAGGCGGCCCTTCAGGCCGAGGGGTTGTTTGATCAAGGCCGGAAGCAGGTGATTCCCTATCTGCCGAAGGTGATCGGGGTCATCACCTCTCCTTCTGGGGCGGTGATCAGGGATATCCTGCACCGCTTGCGGGACCGGTTTCCGCGTCATGTGCTGATCTGGCCTGTGGCGGTGCAGGGGCAGGATTGTGCGGCGCAGGTGGCGGCGGCGATCAGGGGGTTCAACGCGATTGCGCCGGGTGGGCCGATCCCGCGGCCTGACGTGCTGATCGTCGCGCGGGGTGGCGGGTCCTTGGAGGACCTGTGGGGGTTCAACGAGGAAATCGTCGTGCGGGCGGCGGCGGGGTCAATGATCCCGCTGATCAGCGCAGTGGGGCATGAGACGGACACGACGCTGATCGACTATGCCGCCGACAATCCGCCGCTGCTGGCGGAGAATGCGGAAGGGCGTTTCTGGGGCTTTGCGATTCCGCTGCTGGTGGGTCTGCTGGCGATCGTGCAGACGGTGGGCATCGACCTCACCACCTTCAACGTCATGGCCGGCGGCGCGGCGGTCATCGGGTTGATCCACCCGAGGATGATCTGCGCGATGAACCATTTGTCGTTGATGAAGTTCAGCACGTAGATGCCGCCGAACGCCGACAGCATGCACATCGGCACGATCAGGATCACCGCCAGCGGCAGCGACCAGCTCTCGTACAGCGCGGCGAGCACCAGGTAGACGAGCAGCACGCAGAGCGGGAACACCAGGTATTGCGCCACGCCCTGGTTGACCTGCTGGTAGGTGAGGCCGGTGAACTCCAGCGCCATGCCGCGCGGCAGCACCTGCGCCGCTGTTTCGCGGGCGATGCGCACGGCGTCGGTCGTACTCACCGCCATCGGATCGAACGGGCTGGCGCTCACGTCGGCCGCCGGGTAGCCGTTGTAGCGGATCACCGGATCAGGGCCGAAGCTCGGTACCATCTCGACCACGCTGCCCAGCGGCACCATCTCGCCGCGCGCGTTGCGCACCTGCAGGCGCGCCA
>JAAUPC010000142.1 GCA_012036325.1 Paracoccaceae bacterium | reverse complement strand
CCTGCGTCGAAGAGCGGCTTGTCTATCGGGGTGACTTTGCGTTGGGGACCCTCATGCGGTTCCTGCCGATCCTCACGCAGATCTTTCTGTGGACCGCCGTGTACGCTTCGGCCGGGGATTCGATCGGCGGGTACACGCGGAACGACGTGGTAGCGTACTACTTGCTGACGATGCTGGGGCGGGCCTTCAGCAGCATGCCGGGGCTCGCGTCGGGGGTCGCCGAACAGGTCCGCTCGGGGGAGATCAAGAAGTTCTTGCTGCAGCCGATCGACTTGCTCGGGTTCTTGCTGCTGGCGCGGATCGCCCACAAGGTGGTGTACTACGGTGTCGCCGCGGCCGACTTGGAAAAATTGGCGCCTTTGTTGGCACGCTCATCTTTCCGTACATTGCCAAGGCTGGCGGCAATACCACCCTGCGCCGCAACCGTATGGCTGCGGGTCGGGAAAACCTTGGTCACGCAGGCCGTGCGCAGGCCCTGTTCGGCCATGCCCAGCGTCGCCCGCAGGCCAGCACCCCCGGCCCCCACGACAACCACGTCATAGTCATGCACTTCATACGGATAGGCAGTCATCATATGTCCTTCAAAGCGCGATCTTGGCCAGCGCGAACAGGCCCGTTGCCGCAATCACCGTCGCCAGCGCACCCGCACCGATGACCAGCACCTTCCGCGTTGTGCCCTTGCTGTAATCTTCCAGCATCGTCGTCGCCCCCATCGCGAAATGCCGCATGCCGACCACCAGGATCAGCGCGGTCACGATCGCAGGGAAGGGGCGCGCGAAGGTCTCCAGCACCACCTCACGCGGCGCACCCAGCGTACTGCCGAAGATGTAAAGCCAGACCGGCAAAAGGAAAGCCAGGCCCACGGAGGAGACAGTCATTGCCCAGTGGTGTTCGGCCCCGTGATGGGCGGCACCCCGGCCCTCGGCGCGTTTGCGGGCGGTCAGATAGCGCATGGAACCCTCACTGAACCAGAAGAATGGTGATCACGGTCAGCACGACCGATCCGATGATGCAGGCCCAACCCAGCTTTTCCGCCGTCGGAATATCCAGCCCGCGGCCCTGGTCATAGTAAAGATGCCGCAGCCCGGCCAGGAAATGGTACCAGATGCCCCAAAGCGCCGCCGTGAACACCAGATCGCCAAACCAGCTGGTCACCACCGCATCCGCCACCGCGAAATAGCTGTCCGAGGTCGCCGCCGCCAAAAGCCACCACACCGCCAGCGCCACCGCCACGATGACCCCGTTCCCCGTGATCCGCGTGAGGATCGAAGAGATAGAGGTCATCTGCGGCCGATAAATCTGCAAATGCGGCGAAAGGGGGCGGTTGATCGTCTGCGGTGTCCGCTTGGCATCTGCCATGGTCGGTCCTCACGTCTGGCGGCGCTGGGGTCAGCGTCAGGCTATCGTTGCCACAGTGAATAACGCGGATTTCGCCAGTGTCACGCACTTCAATGCCGCACCTGCGTAATGTTTCCGCTATCGGCGCAAGTTTTTCGGCTTTGTGATCACGGATTTTCAAACTGTGATCACAAGACCGTCCACTGCAGACCTCACAACGGAATCAGCGCCCAGTAGTCCAGATCCAAAAGCACCTCGGGCAGGTATTTGCCATCCGCCCCGCGCAATTGCCCCGCCGCACCCTTGGTCGCCACCAGCCGCAAGCGAAGCGCCCCCACACCGGGCGCGGCCGTTTCGGCTCGGTCCAGCACCTCGGTCCAGGCGCGGACGGTGTCCCCGGCAAAACAGGGGTTGGCATGGGCGCCGCGTTCAGCCCCACCAGGAACTGCGCATTGGCCAAGCCATTGAAGCTCAACGCCCGCGCTAGGCTGATCACATGCCCACCATAGATCAGCCGCCGCCCATCCTCACGCTGGCCCACGTCGAAATGCACCTTGGATGTGTTCTGCCACAAGCGCGTGGCCAGCGTATGCTCGGCCTCTTCGATGGTCACGGCATCGACATGGTCGATCACCTCGCCCACTGCATAATCGCCCCAACGGTGCCGCTCCCCGGCCAGCGCAAAGTTGTAAGCCGTGAAGTCCAGCCCCTCCGGTACCACCAGCGCAGCGGGATCGACCGCCGCTGCCAGCACCGGCACCACGGCCTCCACCGCCACCTCCCGCCGGCGCTTCTTCACCATCACCCAGCGCACGAAGTCCAGCACCACTGTCCCATGCTGGTTCAGCCCCCGCGTCCGGACCCAGACCACCCCCGTCGCGCCGCTGGAAGTTTCCTTCAGCCCGATCACCTCAGAGTCCGACCGCAAGGTATCGCCCGGCCAGACCGGCGCCAGCCAGCGCCCCTCGGCATAGCCAAGGTTGGCCACCGCGTTCAGGCTGATATCGGGCACCGTCTTGCCAAAGACCGTATGGAACGCGATCAGGTCATCCAGCGGGCTGGCCGCCAGCCCCACAGACCGCGCGAAGTCATCCGACGAATGCACCGCCCCCCGCGCTGGATAAAGCGCATGGTACAGCGCCCGCTCCCCCTGCCCCACTGTACGCGGCACGGCGTGGATGATCACCTCACCCACCCGGTAATCCTCAAAGAAGCGGCCCGGATTGGTCTTCATTGCTCGCCCAGCTTCAGGTCAGGGGAGTAGTCGCCCGCCACGTCTTTCACCACCGCCTGCCCGCAGCGCATCACGCCATTGGCCGCGTCAAAGGCATAGGTCGGTGACCCATGGAGTTCCCACCCCTTGTTCAACGCCGCCGAGACCTTGTGACAAAAGGCAGACGTGTCATCCCCGCTCAAGAACCGGTAAAGTCGCATCGCACCCCCAAAACCCGGACAATTTGCCTAAAATTGTCATTCTTTCTGCCCAAATATCCCACGGGGGTGCGGGGGTGTGAAACCCCCGCTTCCACCCTCAGCCCCAAGGGCGAACCCCCAGCCAACTGTGCACCATCCCGACCAGCCCCATCACGACCACCGCACCCACAACCGCGCCAATCTCCTTGCCGATCGGTGCCGGTGCGGGCCTGGTCCAGGCCGGTTCAGCCCGGTTTATCAGGATCACCTCGACCACCGCCCAGGCAAGGATCCCGCCGAACAGCACCACGCTCGCCAGATCGCCATTCACCAAGAGATGCGCCACGGCCCAGGTCTTGACCGCCGTCAGCTGCGGATGTCGGATGATGCCGGTGATCCGCGTCTTCATCCCGCTCGCGGCGTAAAGGTAAAAGGCCAGCAGCATCAGCAGGTTGTTCACATGCGTCAGAAAGGCGGGCGGATACCACAGGTCGGGCGCGGTGTTGCCACGATAGCCCACCACCATCAGCACCACCCCGGCCAGCACACCGACCGTGACCAGCCCTTTGCCCGCATCCCCATCGCGGCCCGGCGCGCCGGGGCCAGCCGCTTGAACAGATGCGCCCCCCACCACAGGGCCAGTCCCACCACGATCCACGCCATTGCCGCCTCCAGATGTTTCGCGGGCCACCCTGCCGTCAAACGGCCAAAGCTGCAATCGCCTCGGCCCGGGCCAGAAGGGTGGCGGCACTGGCCACATGCATGTTCTCGACAATCCGGCCATCGATCACTGCCACGCCCTGCCCGTCGGCGCGGGCGGCGCGGTAGGCCTCGATCATCCGGCGGGCCAGGGTGACCTCTTCGTCGCTTGGCGCGAAAACCTCATTGGCGATGGCCAGTTGCGCGGGGTGGATCAGCGTCTTGCCGTCAAAGCCCATGTCGCGGCCCTGCTCGCAATCCGCGCGCAGGCCGGCGTCGTCCTTGAACGCGTTGTAGACCCCATCGAGGATCACTTTCCCCGCCGCCCGTGCGGCCAAGAGACAGGCGCCCAAGCCCGCCAGCAGGGGCATCCGGTCCGCCCGGAACCGCGCGCCAAGCTCCTTGGCCAGGTCATTGGTGCCCATCACCATCCCCTCCAGCCGGGGATGTGCGGCGATGGCGCCCCGCGGTCTGGCACCCTTGCGCGGTTTCCAGCATCGCCCACAGCGGCTTTGCAGTCCGCGCCGCCACAGCGTCCAAATCGGCGGGCGCGTTCACCTTCGGAACCAGCACCACCTCGACCCCCGGATGGCCGCCGAAAACCTCAAGGTCAGCCGCCCCCCAGGGCGTGTCCAGCCCGTTGACCCGCACGATCCGCAACCGCGCGCCAAAGTCCTGCTCGCGCAATTCCCGTGCCAGCAGGTCGCGCGCGCGGGCCTTTTCCTCGGGCGACACCGCGTCCTCAAGATCAAAGATGATCGCATCCGTTGGCAGATCGCGCGCCTTTTCCAGCGCCCGTTCCTTGGACGCGGGGATATACAAAACCGAACGGACAGGACGGGACACGACTCACCTCCGGGTAATATTCTTGCGCTTGAAAGCACGGTTGGGACATAAACCGCAAGTCCAATCTTGCCGCGCCGCAGCAAAAGCCTGATCGGACGCTGCGCCGCCCGGCCTGTTAACCCAAACGCAGGCCCCGCCCGGCAGCCTTGGCCCGATCCGACATTTGTCCAGACACGGAAAGGCTCGCCCCATGCACCCTTCGCTCTCCAGAAAGCTCTTCGCGCTCTCCTTCGGTTTTGGCGCGGTGATCCTGGCCACCCAGATGGCCCAGGCCCAGGCCCAATGCGCCCCGCGCGAAGAGGTGACGGCCCATCTAGCCGACCGCTACGGCGAAACCCGCCGCGCCATGGGCATCGCAGGCCCCGATGCGGTGATGGAGCTTTACGCCTCGGACACGACCGGCACCTGGACGATCACCATCACCCTAGCAGATGGGCAAATGTGCATGATGGCCTCCGGTCAGGGGTTTGAGGCGCTGGCCGACCCGCTGCCCGCCAAGGGCGAGAAGATCTGAGCCCCAGCCTGCCACCCCTCCGGATGGCAGCGCTTGCAGGCCCGGAAGCCTGCTGCCACGCAGGCCTCGACTGACGGTTCGAACCGGCAATTCTCGCGCTTGGGCTTTCGGGCCGGGCAGGTCAGCCGGCAAAAGATCCCGGTTGAGGTGACGCAGACCAAGGCCGCCCCGGCCAGGACTGCGTCCCGCTCCAGCAATCCTGCGTAAAGCCTGTCATCATCCAGATGCATCGCGCACCTCTTCGCTACAAGCCGCCCGGCCCGTGTCACCCCCAGAAGAAAGGGTAGGGACCCGCACCAACCCTACCACAATCCGCCCAAGCGCCCAACCCCGCCCCCGGCGAATGCACAAGCTTCGGGTCAGACCAGCCCCAAAATCCCATCCCAGACCAGCTTGATCGAGATCATGAGGAGCGCCCAGGTCACCACCCGGAAGAACAGCCGCTCCGGCATCCATTGCACCAGCCGCACCCCCGCAAAGACCGCAATCGCCGCTGGCACGGCCAGCACCGCCGCCACCTTCAGGTTGCCCGCGTTCAGCTGCCCCAGCGCGTAATAGGGCACCAGCTTCACCGCGTTGATGACCGCGAATGCGATGGTTGACGTCCCCGCGAACACCGCTTTCGTCAGCCCCAAAGGCAGCGTGTAGACCTGATAGGGCGGCGCGCCCGCGTGGCTGACGAAACTGGTGAACCCGGTCAGCGCCCCCCAGAACAGCCCTGGTGCCACCTCTGGCCGCTTCGGATCCGCCACCACGGGCCGGCGGAACAGCAAGTTCAGCGCAAAGACCACCCCGATGACACCGACCAGCAGCGTCACCGCCGCCTCGGGCACCACCGTCGCCGTCGCCCAGCCAACCCCGATGCCAAAGATCGCCCCCGGCAACAGGACCGCCAGCACCCGCCGGTCAAAGGCATGCCGGTAGGCATAAAGCCCAAAAACGTCTGACACCACATAGACCGGCAGCAAAAGCCCGGCCGCCATGACCGGCGACATCACCAGCGCCATCACCGGCACGCCCAGCATCCCCACGACCGGCACGCCACCCTTGCCCATCCCGACCAGCGCCGCCGCAACGACCGCCGCAATCCAGTATCCCGCCGCTTCCATCGCGCCCTCCGCTTCGGTTACCGCTAACGCCAAACGCGCGCCCCCGAAAGCGCGGATTTTCTGCATACTATTGCATACCAAGGCCACTCCTAGACTGGACAGACGCCGGTGAACGGGCTACCCCTCACCCCGAACAATCCAACAGGAGGCTTCCATGCCCAGACCCAAGATCGCCCTCATCGGCGCCGGTCAGATCGGCGGCACGCTTGCGCATCTCGTCGCCCTCAAGGAACTGGGCGACGTGATCCTTTTCGACATTGCCGAGGGCACGCCGCAAGGCAAGGCGCTGGACATCGCGCAATCCGGCCCCTCGGAAGGCTTTGACGCCACGATGACCGGCACCAACTCCTACGCTGACCTCGCGGGCGCTGACGTCTGCATCGTCACCGCCGGGGTGCCCCGTAAACCGGGGATGAGCCGGGATGACCTTCTTGGCATCAACCTCAAGGTGATGAAAGCTGTCGGCGAAGGCATCAAGGCCCATTGCCCCGATGCTTTCGTGATCTGCATCACCAACCCCTTGGACGCGATGGTCTGGGCCCTGCGTGAATTCTCCGGCCTGCCGCACCACAAGGTCGTCGGCATGGCGGGGGTCCTCGACTCGGCCCGCTTCCGCCACTTCCTGTCGCTTGAGTTCAACGTCTCGATGAAGGACGTTACCGCCTTTGTCCTTGGCGCCATGGCGATACCATGGTGCCCTCCGTCCGCTACTCCACCGTTGGCGGCATCCCGCTGCCGGACCTGGTGGCGATGGGCTGGACCACGCAGGAAAAGCTTGATGCCATTGTCCAGCGCACCCGTGACGGCGGCGCGGAAATCGTCGGCCTCTTGAAAACCGGCTCCGCCTTCTACGCCCCCGCCACCAGCGCGATTGAAATGGCTGAGGCTTACCTCAAGGACCAGAAGCGCCTTCTGCCCTGCGCCGCCCATGTCAAAGGCCCCTACGGCCTTGACGGCATCTATGTCGGCGTCCCGGTCATCATCGGCGCGGGTGGCGTGGAACGTGTGGTTGAGGTCAAACTTGACGCATCCGAAAAAGCCATGCTCGACAAGTCCATCGACGCGGTGAAGGGCCTTTTGACCGCTTGCAAAGGCATCGATCCGTCTTTGGCATAAGTCAGGAAAGCCAGACCTGCCCACAGATTGCATACGCGCCTTCGGGCGCGTACCTTCTGCCGCATGAACAATGTTCAATTCGGCTTTACAAGAGGTTCATCATGCGCTTGCTTGCTGCGTCCCTCCTTTCCCTGGCCCTTGCCACCCCCGCCGCTGCCCAAACCCTGTCGGCTGAGATTGGCGCGAACGGCATTGCCCCCACCCTTGCCCGCCTGAAAGCGCAGCCCGAACCCGCGCTGGAGGAGATATTTGCCATCGGTGGCCTGCACTTCCTTGGTGCCGTCGAACGGGCTTTGCAACTCCAGTGGCGCACCGGGGCGGATCAGGTCGCGGGCAACGCCGGTGATACGCTGGGCCTGCCCTTCCTGCGCCTGCCAGTTCCCCTGAATTCAGCCCCCGAGCCCTTTCAGGGCGCGCTCATCACCCAGCTTTTCACCGACATTGACGCCGACATGAACGCCGCCCGCGCGGCCCTTGCCACCTTGCCCGATGGTGAAGATTTCGGGATGGAGCTGACATTCTCCGACCTCTGGTTCGACATCAACCTGAACGGCACGCGTGAGGCTGAAGAGGAGGCGCTCACCATCCTTGGCCCCCAGCTTCTGGGCTGGCAATGGCAGGACCCCGATCCCACCGCCCCACCTCTGACCATCCGCTTTGACGCCGCCGATGCGGCCTGGCTGACTGCCTATACCCATGTGATGTCGGGCCTGGCGAACACCATCCTCGCCTATGATCCCGCCGCCAGCATCGACCGGGTGATCGCCGCCCGCACGGCGCTGAAGGTGGCGGCACCCGATCCCACCGACTACAGTTTCGATGCCTCTTTCGGCCAGTTCATCGACGCCTTCGCCATGCTGGAAGGCGCTGTGAACCAGCAACCCGACACCGCCCGCGCCAAGGCCGCGAAAGAGCATTTCCTGGCGATGATCACTGAAAACCGCCGCTTCTGGTCCCTCGTCGCGGTTGAGACGGACAATGACCGCGAATGGGTGCCGAACGACAACCAGACCTCGGCCCTTGGCTTCAGCCTGCCCCCGGCACCGGCGACACCTGGCTTGGCGTCCTCGCCGATGGCGAGGCGCTCATGCAGGGTCGTGTCCTGATCCCCTATTGGCGCGGCCCCGAAGGCCAAGGCATCAACCTTGGCAAGCTCTTCGACGCCCCCGCCCCAATCTCGATCACCGGCTGGGTGCAAGGCTGGGCCGCCGTGCCCTATCTCGAACAAGGCCCGGTCATCAACGACACCAGCCTGCGCCAGTTTGAGGCCCTGATGGGCGGGAATGCCGGGCTGATGATGGTGTTCCTGAACTGAACTGACCCGCACCTGACCAAGGCAGTCCGCCCCCGCCTGCCCCTTGCTCTTTTGAAAATACTCCGGGGGCGCGGGGGGCTGGCCCCCGCTCCTGATGGCGGACGCGGGGACCAGCCCCCGTTTCCACCCCGGCGCA
>JAAUPC010000141.1 GCA_012036325.1 Paracoccaceae bacterium | reverse complement strand
CTGGCGGCCATGCGCGCCACGATTGCGCGCCGGGCACCGACGACTGGCGGTTCACGGCGCAAGACTGTCGTCACCTCGTCGCGCAACTGGCAGGGCAGACCGCATCCGAACGCCCTGCGCCCGACCGTCCGACCCCGGATCAGATAGGGATCGCCGGATGACCCATGCAGCCGCAGGCACCGCCGCCTCTAAGGCCCCCTCGGGCCGGATCATCATTGTTATCCCGACCTTGAACGAGGCCCGCCATATCCGCAGCGTGATCCGCACGCTGGCCGACAGCGCCAACCGCCTTGGGGCGCTGATCGTCGTGGTTGATGGCGGATCGACCGATGGCACACCCGGACTTGTGACGGCCGAGGCTGCGCTGGATCCGAACGTGATCTTGCTGAATAACCCCCGCCGCCTGCAGGCCGCCGCGATCAACCTCGCGGTCGAGGCTTTCGCCGACCGCGCCGATTGGCTGATCCGCGTTGATGCCCATGCAGGCTATCCAGCCGATTATTGCGACGAACTGATGGCCGAAGCGCTGCGCACGGGCGCTGACAGCGTCGTGGTCCGGATGCACGCGACCGGCACCGGCTTTGTCCAGCGCAATGTGGCGGCGGCGCAGAATGCGTTCTTCGGCAATGGCGGTTCGGCCCATCGGCAGGGCGGAGACGGTCGGTTTGTGGCGCATGGCCATCACGCCCTGATGCGGCTGTCGGCGTTCCGGGCTGTGGGGGGCTATGACGAAACCTTCAGCCACAATGAGGACGCCGAGCTTGACCAGCGGCTGACCAAGGCCGGCTTTCGCATCTGGCTGACGGCAGCGACGGCCATGGACTATTATCCGCGCAGCACGCTGCGCAGCCTTGCCCGGCAGTATTTCCGCTTTGGTGCAGGGCGTCTGGCAACGGCGTGGAAACATCGTGGCAGCCTTTCAAAGCGCCATTTTGTGCTGATCAGCCTGGCCCCGCTGGCCTTTCTTGCCACTCTGGCCCCCGTCCAGCCGTTCTTTGCCTTGCCCTTTGGCCTGTGGCTTCTGGCCTGTCTTGTGGCTGGAGCCGTGACAGCCGTTCGCGCCCGCAGGGCCGACCTTCTGCCCTGTGGCCTTGCAGCATCAATCATGCAGGTTGCCTGGTCCTTCGGGTTTCTGTCCGCGGCATTGGCACGGGCCTTGCGGCTGCCGCAGCGCCGCTTGGGCCAGCCCGCCCCCCCCTTGCGCAGACCGCCTGCCATGACCGGAGAATAACTGTGAAACGAATGCTTGTGCGGTTCAACGACAGCAGCCCCGCCATGGTGCCCGACCCGCGCCCGCCCGCCAAAGCGCCGAGATCGATCTGGGCGCCTTCATCGCGACCTTGCTGCGCCAGCGCCATCTGGTGCTGGGCGGCATGGCAGCGGCGCTGGCGCTTGGGCTTTTGCACATACTGACCGCGCCGCGCGTCTACATGGCCGAAACGCAGGTCATGATCGGCGAGGACGTCGCCGGTGTCGGTGACGGCTTCAGCCGGGCCTTGGGTCAACCCCAGAATGAGGTGATGCTGGAAAGCGCGCTGCAGGTCCTGCAGTCGCAGACCCTGGCCATGGCGGTGGTCAAGGATTTGAACCTGCATGAAAATCCGGCCTTCATGTCACCGCCGCAATCGCTGGCTGCGCGCATCTTCGGCTTGCCGCGCACTGTCCTGGGGGCGATCGGGTCCGCCGGCTCGGGCTCAGGGGCGGATCCCGACCCTGCCGCTGCCGAGACGCATCTTCAGATGCTGGCTGCAGCTGAGTTGCGCGACAGCATCGTCGTTCGGCGCGAAGGGCGCAGTTCGGTGTTTATGGTGCGCTTCACCTCAACCGACCCCGAACTGGTCGCTGCCGTTGCGAATGCCTATGGCGAAGCCTTCGTGTCTGACCAATTGATCGGGAAGGTGGAAGCCTCGTCCCGGGTGCTGGACTGGTTGCAGAACCGTTTGTTCATCATTCAGGACACCTCGTCCCAAGCGGCGCTGCGGGCCGAAGAATTCCGCGCCCGCAGCGGGCTGGAAACGATCGACGGCGCGTCCATCACCGTCCAGATGATCGCGCAACTGAACACCGATCTTGCGACTGCCACGGTTGAACTGGTCCGGACCCGTGCGCTCGACATCGTGTATTCTGAACTGTTGAAGCTGGACCCTGAGGAATTCATCCGCACTGGCGCCGCCGGAGTGCAGGTTTCGGATGCCGCGTTCTCGGCAGGTCAAGAGCGCCTTCTGTCACTTCAGCAGCGGCTTGAAGAGGCCGAGCTGCGCAATGGACCCGAGCATTCCGAAGTTTTGCAATTGCGCGAACGTATTGCCACTGAAGGCCGCGCCCTGCAGCGTGAAATGCAGCGGCTGCATGAAACTACCATCAACGCCGTCCGCGCCCGCGAAACCGAAATTGCGATGCTGCGCGACAGTATCGCAGAAATTGCCGACCAAAACCGTGAACTTGCCACCGCCCGCGTAGAATTGCGCGCGATGGAGCAGCAAGCCGAAATCTATGAGGCGCTGAACGAGGCTTACCTTCTGCGCCTGAAAGACCTGGAGCAGACCCAGACCTTCCCGGTGACGAATGTGCGCGTGCTGTCCTTTGCGGATGTTCCGACCAAACCGATCGCACCGCGCAAATCCGTCATCCTTCTGGCCATGCTGGTCCTTGGCGCCCTAGGGGGCGCGGCCTTGGCCTTGTGGCAGGAACGCACGCAAAAGTTCATCCGCACACGCAAGGATCTGCAAGCGGCAAGCGGCCTGCCGTTCCTGGGCTATCTGCCGATGATCGAGGCGGCCGACCTTGGCAACGCTGCCGACCCGGACCCGACCCCAAAGGCAACGCGCAACGGCGACGGGCCGCGCAAGAACTTCAAATATGAATTTGCTGCCCTGAAGAAACCGCTGTCGCAGTTCACGGAAACCCTGCGCAACATCCGGGTGATCCTTGAAGGCAACTCGAGCAGCACGGCGGGCTATGTGCTTGGCGTCGCCTCGATCATGGCGGGGGAAGGCAAGACCACCACGGCCGAGAACCTTGCCGCGCTGATCGCGGCCTCGGGACGGTCAGTGCTGCTGATCGACGCCGATGTGCGCACCTCGGCGCTAAGCCAAAAGTTTGGCCAAGTCATGGGCACCGGCCTGCGCGAAGTGCTGCAGGGCCGCGTGGCCTGGGAAGAGGCCCTGCGCCGCGAACAGAATACCGGGCTGCATTTCCTGCCGTCGACCTTTGGGCCGCAGGATGCAATGGCCGGCGATCTGGTCGGTGCCCCCGACTTCCGCACCTTGATCAACGAGGCCCGCCGACGCTACGCCTTCACGATCATCGACCTTGCGCCCTTGGGCCTTGTTTCGGACGCCCGCGCACTGGTGCCGGTGCTGAACGGTCTGGTGATGATCGCTGAATGGGGCAGGATCTCGCAGGAGATGTTGCAAACCACCTTGTCCGAGGACCCGCTGCTTTATGAAAAGCTGCTGGGGATCGCCTTGAACAAGACCGACATGAAGGCCCTGGTCAAATACAGCGGACATCAGACGATGGAGGGACAGGGTTATGGCTATGGCGTGCAAGAGACCTAAGATAGCCCTGCGCCTGCGCCAGGCGGCTGCCGGCCTGGCAGCCGCTGCAACGGCTCTCGCGCTGACTATGGGGTTTGCATCCTCGGCCGAACCGCTTGGTGCGTCGTTCAAGGATGACTTCACCACTTTCGACACTCAGCGGTGGTATGTCTCGGACGGGTGGAGCAATGGTGCACATCAGAACTGCCAATGGTCCGCTTCGGCCGTCACGCAGGCTGCCGGGCAGGTTATGCTGGCCTTCGTTCAGGACCCCACGCCTACCCATGCCTATCGCTGCGGCGAGATCCAGACAAACCAGCGGTTTGGCTACGGCACCTATGAGGCGCGGATCAAGACCGATGATGGCAGCGGGCTGAATGCGGCCTTCTTCACCTATATCGGCCCGGTCCACGGGGAACGTCATGACGAGATCGACTTCGAAATCCTGACCGCCAACGTCAACGAAGTGACCGTCAACACCTACGTCGACGGCCAGCCACAGCATGGTGCGGTGCAGCCGATGCCGCGCGCGGCGAACGCGGCGTTCCACGTCTATTCCTTTGTGTGGGAACCGGGGCGGCTGCGCTGGTTTGTCGATGGCAAGCTGATCCATGCAGTGGAACACGCAGTGCTTCCGGAACGGCCGCAGAAAATTTACCTCAGCCTTTGGGGGACCGACACGTTGACCGACTGGATGGGCCCCTTCGTGCCGCCAGACCGGCCCAAGCAGATGGAGATCGACTGGGTCGCCTTCACCGCTCCGGGCGAGGGGTGTGCCTTTGACGGGTCTGTCCTGTGCAGCTTGGCGGCCAACTAGCATGACCACCGGCTTGCCGCAGATCACATCCCAAGGGGATAGGGGGCAGACCGGCAGGGATCTGACCCTGACCCTGTGCCCGAATATGCTCCTAAGCATGATTGTGCTGTCAGCGCTGGTCTTTGTCTCGTATTTCGGGCGCAACGGGGTTGTGATCTTCCTTTTGGCCGGGCTCGCGCTGCTGCTGCGCAGGACCGATCAGACACGGGTTGAACTTCGCGCCTATTGGTGGCTTTACCTCTTGCCACTCTGGTGCATCATCAGCCTGCTGTGGTCAGCGCATCCCAACTTGTCGCTGTGGCATGGCACGCAGCTTGCCATTACCTTCCTGATCGCCGTGACTCTGGCAAATCGCCTGTCGCCGCTGACATTTCTGCGGATACTGTTCGGGTCGCTGGTGCTGGCGGGGGTGGCTAGCGTGCTGATCGGAACCGTGCGCGACGATGGCATCTGGATCGGCATCTTCGAAAGCAAGAACTACTATGCCTTCACCATGGTCGCGCTGGTGCTGTGCTCTTTCGCGCTTGCGGCGGATCGGGCGCAGCCGTTTTTGTGGCGCGCGGCAGGCGTGCTGGGCGCGCTTCTGGGGCTGCCGCAATCCTGGATGGCGGAATCCGCCGGGGCAGTGCTCGCTGCAATCTTCGTTCTGGCGGCGGCACTTGTGATGCTGGGCACGCATGTCCTGCCGCCAAAGCGTCGGATGCTGGCCATCATGCTGTTTTGCGGGGCCGCGCTGGCCCTGTTGCTTGCCGGGCTGTACTTTCGCGATGCCATTCTGGCGCTGGTGGTCGAGGTGACAGGCAAGGATGCGTCGCTGACCGGGCGGACAGACCTGTGGCTGATAGCGCTGGATGAAATCGCACGCGCGCCTTTGTTGGGCACCGGCTATCGCGCCTTCTGGGTTGAAGGCAACCCACTGGCCGAGCAGATCTGGATCGACTTTTACATTCCGTCCAAATCAGGTTTCAATTTCCACAATCTTTATCTGTCGAACGCGGTGGATATCGGTCTGATCGGGGTGGCCTTGCATCTGGTTTTGCTGGTCCCGGCCCTTGTGCTGGCAACGCGCTGGGTCTTGCTAGCGGGCGAAGCGCCAGCGCTGTTTTGCTTCATGGCCGTGGCGTTTGTCCTGATCCTGTCACTGGTCGAAGTGCCGGTGTTCTTTGAATTCAATGCTTTGACCGTCATGGTGCTGGCAGCCTTGGTCTACAGCCTGCGCGCCGCCCGTGAGATCCCGCAATTGGCACCACCTGCCCGCATCCAGATGGCAGAGCCGTCTCACAACACGACATCTGCCCACTGGCGTGGTCAAGCACACTCAGTGTCGACAAGGAGGATCTTTTGACCCTGATCCGGAGCGTGACCCCGGCTATTCACCCTTCCCGACAGGTCGGCAGAGGCGGCCTGGCCGATCGGCTGCATGAAACCTGCAAGACCCGGCACAACATAGTGGCGCCGGTCAGTAGCCTACCGGTCTTCGGAAGGAGAAGACGGATTGACCGAACCGTTCCCCAAGGGGGTATCGCCCAGCTTGGGCGGTCTGGAAAACCACGCCTGCAAACCACGCTTCGAGACCGGATTTTCGGCCCCCGAATTCCGCGCCAGCACCACCAGAAGCACCACATACAGCACTTGAGCAAGGACAATGGTGCCCACCCCCATCAGCACAGCCGCCACCCAGGACCCTCCGACCGACAAGGTCCAGAGAATTGCCAGGATCGCCGCGACACCCATGCCGATGACAAAAGGATACAGCTTCATTGTCCACACTCGATGTTGCCCGGCAGTCCCCGGTCTGGAAGGAGGATGAGTACTGCCAAACGCCTTGATATCAGCAATACCACCCGAACCTTTGCCCTTCAACTTTTGCCCGGGAAATATGGCGCAAATATGCAGGAAGCCGCCTATTGTAGCGATCGCGACAACACCACTTCTACCCCCGCAATCACGCCACCGGCATTTGTCGCCAGTAGAAGGGGGACCCGTCCGTGACTGACGCCCAGACCCATGCCGCAGTCCCGCCAGCCTCGCCGCTGCTGGCCGTCGGTGTGTGCACGTTTCGGCGGCCTATCCTGTTGCGCACGCTGGAAAGTCTGGCCGTGCAAACGGTTGCACAGGACACGGCCTGTTGCGTGATCGTCGCCGACAATGATGATACGCCCTCGGCGCAAGCATTGGTGGATGCGGTGCGCGACAGCTTTCCCTTCCCCTTGCACTATGTTCATGCCCCAGCGCGCAATATCTCGGTCGCACGCAATGCGGTGCTGGAAAAGGCTGCCGCCCTTGGCGCGGGGTTTCTGGCGAAGATAGATGATGATGAAATCGCCACCCCGGACTGGGCAAAGGCGCTTTTGTCCCAAATCAGGCGATCCGGCGCGGATGCCGTCCTTGGGCCGGTGCTTGCAACTTATCGGCCCCAGGCCCCGGGCTGGCTTCAGCGGGCGAGGCTGCATGATGTGTATCCGGTGATCCAGCCTGATGGCCGGATCCTGACCGGTTATACCGGCAATGTCATCCTGCACCTAGCCAGCCCGGCGCTGCAGGACCGCCGGTTCGACCTGGCCTATGGCCGGACGGGTGGTGAGGATGACGCCTTCTTCCGCGGTCTTGTGCAGGCGGGCGGCAGGATCGGCTATGCTCCCGAAGCCATCGCCTATGAAGAGGTGCCGCCCGCGCGCGAAAGCGTGAGGTTCCAGCTGCGCCGGGCGTTTCGGGCAGGCCAGACACATGCAAGAATCCTGGCTGCCGACAGGGAAACGCGCCCACTCGTGCTGTTTGGCAAGGCCGCGGTCAAGACGACCCTGCTGTTGGGCTGGGCCGGGTTGTCCCTGCTTTCGCCCGCGCGACGCACACGCAGCTTGATGCGGGCGGCCTTGCAGGCGGGCGTCTGTTCGCAGCTTCTGGGCAGCAATATCCTAGAATTGTACCGGGCCTGACGGATGGACCGGATCATGACCAAAACACACGGGATACCACCTTCCGCGCCGCAGCATCGCGGGGCGAGACCGGCACACGCCTTGGCCCTGCGGGGGCTTGCACCGGCAAAAGACAGGGCACTGCGCCATGCGTAAACCCAGCTTTGTCGGTCGGATTTCCTTTGCTCTTGCCGCGCGACTTCGACTGCGAAGTCTACCCGCACGCTCGGGTCGCGGCGTCCTGAGCGTGACCTTTGACGACATTCCCAGATCCGCATGGACGTCCGGCGGTCGCATCCTTGCCCAACATGACGCCCGGGCGACCTATTATCTAAGCGGGGATTTGTGCGGCCGCGTCCTTGAGGGGCGCGAACACTATCGCCGTGAAGATGTCAAAGCCATGGTCGCAGAGGGGCATGAGATCGGATCGCATCTTTTTCACCATCTCAGCACTTTATCGTTAAGCGCAGCACGGATTCGCCGCGAAATTGTGCAGAACGACCAGTTCTTGCAAGAAGTCACCGGCCTTGCACTGGGCCCGCAAAGCTTTGCCTACCCCTATGGCGAGATCTCGATCGCTGCGAAATGGCTGTGCAACCACCGTTTCAAATCCTCGCGCAGCGTGATGGCGGGTTTGAACTCAGCCGGCACTGACAGCGACCAACTGCGCATCCTGCCGATTGACAATGCCTTTGCCGATCCGGCCGGCTTCGTCAGCATCCTGCAGACCGCCGCACAAAACTCTGCCTGGGTCATCGCGCTGGCACATGGGGTGGACGACACCGGCCACCCGTACAGCTGCCCCCCCCGAGCGGCTGGAGACCCTGCTATCCCAGGCAAAGGCAGCCGGTCTGGACATCCAAACCGTGAGCGAAGTGACGAACGCGCTCTAGGGCCGGCCCCGGTTCGAGGTTGGTCGCTGATGGGGTGACGACACGTTCAGGGTCCTTGGTGGAGCAGAGGGGGATCGAACCCCTGACCTCGTCATTGCGAACGACGCGCTCTCCCAACTGAGCTACTGCCCCCACGACCTGGGCAAATTTTCTTGCCCATCATGCAAGGGTTGTCAAGTTCCCCGGGGTGGAGTCACGCTGTTCCCAAACCGGCGCGCACGGGTGATGCTTTTGGTGAATGCTGGCGCCAAAGCAAATCAGAGAAAGGTGGGAATCGGTTTCCTGCCCGATGTGCGAAAGACCAGACGGCTGGATCAGGTCAGGCAAT
>JAAUPC010000140.1 GCA_012036325.1 Paracoccaceae bacterium | reverse complement strand
GCGCAAGGTGGCGGCCGATCTGCCCGCCTTGCTGGCTGAGCTTGCCGATGTCTGACGCGGACTGGGACCAGCCCGAACGCCTTGCCGTCGAAGACCGCCTCGCGGCGGAAGCGCTGATCGTCGATGTTGACGGGTTTGAAGGGCCGCTTGATCTGCTCCTCACCCTCAGCCGGACGCAAAAGGTGGACCTGCGCAAGATCTCGGTCCTGAAGCTGGCAGAGCAGTATCTGGGTTTTGTCGAGCAGGCCCGGTCCTTGCGGATTGAACTTGCCGCCGATTATCTGGTGATGGCAGCCTGGCTGGCCTTCCTGAAATCCCGCCTCCTTCTGCCCCCCGAACCGGGTGAGGCGGGGCCGAGTGCGGAAGACCTTGCCGCCTACCTTGCCTTTCAGCTGGAACGCCTGCAGGCGATGCGTGATGCCGCCGCGCGACTGATGGGCCGTGACCAGCTTGGCCGGGATTTCTTTGCCCGGGGCCTGCCGGAAGACGTGACACACCATCGCAAGGTCACCTATTCGGCCACGCTTCTGGACCTGATGCGCGCCTACGCCCGGATCCGCACGCGCGACGATTTCCGCCCCTTCGTGATGGACCGTGAGCATGTCTTCACCATGGAACAGGCGCTGGACCGGATGCGCGGTCTGATCGGTTATGTCGGTGACTGGGCGGACCTCACCAGCTTTCTGCCCGAAGGTTGGAATGTCACGCCCATGGCCCGCCGCTCCGCCACCGCCGCCCATTTCGCGGCAATCCTTGAACTGGCCAAGGGCGGGCACATCACCCTGCGCCAGGGCGACACTTTCGCGCCGATCCAGCTGCGGCGGAGGGAGCCATGAGCGATCTGCAGGAGGAAAGCCTGTTTGACGCCCCCCCGATGGGCGAGCAGGAGCGGATGGTCGAGGCAATCCTCTTTGCCCTTTCTGAACCCGTGACGTTGGCCGAACTGACCGCGCGCCTGCCGCACGGCTCAGACCCGGCCGAGGCGCTGGTCTACTTGCGCAAGCGCTATGAGGGGCGGGGCGTGAACCTGGTGAAGGTCGGCGATGCCTATGCCTTCCGCACTGCGCCCGACCTTGGCCATTTGATGCGGCGGGAAACGGTCGAGACGCGGAAACTCAGCCGCGCCGCGATTGAAACGCTGGCGATTGTGGCCTATCACCAGCCCGTCACCCGCGCGGAAATCGAGGAAATCCGCGGGGTTGCGGTCAGCCGGGGCACGGTGGATCAATTGCTGGAGCTGGACTGGATCCGCCTTGGCCGCCGCCGGATGACCCCGGGCCGCCCGGTGACGTTCGTGGTGACGGAAACCTTCCTCGACCATTTCGGCCTGGAATCCGCCCGCGACTTGCCGGGGCTGAAAGAGTTGCGCGCGGCGGGTCTTCTCGACAACCGCCCTGCACCGGGGTTGGCTTTGCCGGGCGATGAGGATGAGGAAGCAACCGCCGGTCAGACCGAACTTTTCGAGGATTGAGCCATGGATATGAACCGCCTGATTTCCATGCTGACCCGGATGTTTGTCCGATCCGCCGTCAAGACCGGCGTCGATTTTGCCGCCCGTAAGGGCAAGCCTGAGGCCGAGTTGACCCCGGAAGAGCGCAAGCAGGCCCAGTCCGCCAAAGCGATGGCTGACAAGGCACAAAAAGCCTCGCGTCTGGCGCGGCGGTTCCTGCGGTAGCCAAATTCCTTGAGCAAGAAATTTGGCCCTGGCCTGGCCGGTCAGCCGACCTTGAACTGCTTGGCCAGCTTAAGCCCCTGACCCTGGTAATTCGAGGAAATCCCAAGCCCGTAAAGGGTTTCCGGCCGTTCGCTCATGCGTTCATAGACCAGCCGCCCGACGACCTGGCCATGTTCCAAGACGAAAGGTGCCTCGTGGCAGCGCACCTCAAGCACCCCTCGTGACCCGGTGCCGCCGGCTGTCGCATGACCGAAGCCTGGGTCAAAGAACCCGGCGTAATGCACGCGAAACTCGCCGACCATCGCAAGGTAGGGCGCCATTTCGGCGGCATAGTCGGGGGGAATCGTCACCGCCTCGCGGCTGACAAGAATATAGAACGCGCCGGGGTCAAGGATGATGCGGCCATCTTTGGCATGCAATTCCTCCCAGAAATCGGCAGCAGGATAGTGGCCGATCCGGTCAAGATCGACCACGCCGGTATGCGGCTTGGCGCGGTAGCCCACGAGGGTGCCCTGGGAGGGCCGCAGATCGACAGAGAAGCCAAGGCCCTCGGAAATCACCGCCTCACCCGATACCAGCGGATCGGTTGCGTGCAGCGCCGACAATTCGGCATCCGTCAGCACCGCCTGACCAGACCGAAAGCGGATCTGGTTCAGCCTTTGCCCCGCCCGCACCAGAACCGAGAAACTGCGCGGGCAGACCTCGGCGTAAAGCGGGCCTTGGTAGCCTTCGGGAATGCGGTCAAACTCGATCCCGCCGTCGGTGATGGTGCGCGTCAAGAGGTCCAAGCGTCCACTAGAGCTTTTGGCATTGGCAACCGCCGTCACGCCCTGGGGCAGGGCGAGGCGTTCGGCCAAGGGAATGACATAGACGCAGTTCTTTTCCAGCACCGCGCCCTCGGTCAGGTTAACCTTGTGCATGGTGAATTCTTCAAGCCGGTCTTGAACGCGGCGCCCTTTGCCCGCAAGGAACGACGCGCGCACCCGGTAGGCGACGGTGCCCAACCGCAGATCAAGGCTTGCGGGCTGCAGCTGGTCTTCCTGCACGGCTGGGACAGCGGCGATTGCCCCTTTGGCAATCAGCCCGCGCAAGGCCTGTGAGGGCAGCACACCGTTTGTCATCGCATCCTCGCCCAAACAGACCCCGCGCCGTAGCTTGAAAACGAAACCGCCCGCGCTGCCAAGGGGCAGGCGGGCGGTTTTGCAATGGTCGGGCCGGAGAGATTCGAACTCTCGACCTCCCGCCCCCCAGACGGACGCGCTAACCAGGCTGCGCTACGGCCCGACACGGGGCGATACATACTGGATTTCCGGGCCGGGGCAAGCAGGAAAGCAATCGCTGCCCGACATCGCCCGGCTTAGCCCTGGCCGCCTTCGGCGCGACTGGTGATCTGGGACCGCAGCACCGCCAGACGGCGGGCGAGAACAGCAATCTCGGGCGCTGCACCGACAAGAGATTTCGGCGGTAAGGCTCTGATCAGGCTTGCAAAACTGGCATCATCCCGCAGCGTTGGCTGGCGTGGCGGCGCCTTTGGCGCTGCAGGAGCGTCAAAGAGCGGCAAGACCGCCTGCACGGGTGCGGCGGCGGGCAGGGCGCCGATGTCATCATCATCCTCAACCGCGATGAAGCCCGCTTCGGGCACCTCTTCAGCCATCGCGTCGTCGGGCTCTTCCAGTTCGGGCGTATCGCGGCGCGTATTGAGTTGCACAACCTCAGCCGCAGCAGACGCGACCAGATCTTCGACCGATACCGAATCGTCAGACAGCCCAGCGACATGCCGAACGCCTTGATCGCGCAGGATCTTCTGCACGCCGCGGATCGTCAGCCCTTCATCATGCAAAAGTCGCTTGATCCCCGCCAGAAGGGCCACATCCGACGGGCGATAGTACCGGCGGCCCCCGGCGCGCTTGACCGGGCGGATCTGCGGAAACCGACTTTCCCAGAAGCGCAGCACATGGGCCGGGGTTTCCAGCACATCGGCCACTTCGCTGATCGTGCGGAAGGCGTCAGGCGACTTGTCCATCCGCTAAGACCCCCTCAGCGCTTCTTTCCGGCAGCGACGCGATCTTTCATCAGATGCGAGGGGCGGAAGGTCAGGACCCGGCGCGGCGAAATCGGAACTTCTTCACCGGTCTTGGGGTTGCGGCCGACGCGGGCCGACTTGGCGCGGACCGAGAACGTGCCGAAGGATGAGATCTTGACCGTCTCTCCCTGGGCCAGCGCGTCCGACATGTGTTGCAGGACGCTTTCGACAAGATTGGCAGATTCATTGCGGCTCAGGCCCACTTCGCGAAACACGGCTTCGCTCAGGTCCATCCTGGTCAAGGTCTTCTCACTCATCCCATCCCCCGAAGTCTTTTGGTCATCGTTGTTTTCACGACCATGCGGCGGATGGATTTACGAGTCAATATCAACCACTTGGGGCGCGGGCTTGAGCGCGCTTACCAGCGCAGGACGACCGAGCCCCAGGCCAGGCCCCCGCCAATCGCCTCGGTCACCAGAAGATCGCCCGGCTTGATCTGGCCGCGTGCCTTGCCAACTGACAGCGCCAGAGGGATCGAGGCTGCGCTGGTGTTGCCATGGTCCTGCACGGTGACGACCACCCGGTCCATCGGGACCTGCATCCGTTTTGCGGTGCCTTCGATGATGCGGATATTGGCCTGATGCGGCACGATCCAGTCCACGTCCTCGGGCGTCAACCCGGCCTTGTCCAGCGCGCGGTGCGCAGTTTCGGCCAGCTTTTCAATGGCATGACGGAAAACTTCCTTGCCTTCCATCACCAGATGGCCGGTGGTTCCGGTCGAAGTGCCCCCGTTGACATATAGAATGTCGCGGAACCGCCCGTCCGAGTTCAGGTCTGCCGACAGGATGCCCCGATCAGCCGTCGTGCCGGTGCCGTCAACGGCTTCCAGCACCAAGGCACCCGCTCCGTCACCGAAAAGAACGCAAGTGCCCCGGTCCTTCCAGTTCATTAACCGGCTGAAGGTTTCCGCCCCGATCACCAGCACCCGCCGCGCCTGGCCGGACAAGATCAGCGCATTGGCATTGGTCAGTGCAAAGACGAAACCGGCACAAACCGCCTGCACGTCAAAGGCGAACCCCCGCGTCATGCCCAAGGCGGCCTGCACCATCGTGGCCACCGCCGGAAAAGTAAGGTCCGGGGTCGAGGTGGCGACAATGATTGCGTCGATATCTTCCGCCCCTAGCCCGGCATCCGCGAGCGCCGCCAAGGCCGCACGGATCGCAAGATCGCTGGTCATCTGGCCTTCGGCTGCGAAATGCCGCCGTTCGATCCCTGAACGTGAGCGTATCCATTCATCCGAGGTGTCGATGATTGCTTCAAACTCGGCGTTGGGGACCACGCGTTCCGGCAGGTAATGCCCGACGCCCTTGACTGCAGCGCGTATCGTCATTCGGTAGGATTGCTCCCCGTTGCGGCATCCGTTTTGGGTGCGTCATCCTGCCCCGCGCGTTCGGCCGATGCAACCCGGGCGGCCAGCCGTTCGATGAACCGGACCTGCGCCAGCTGGTAGGCCAGGCCGATCGCTGCCGCCACACCGGTCGCATCGGCCGCCCCGTGCGACTTTACCACCGTGCCGTTCAGCCCCAGAAACACGCCGCCGTTCACCCGGCGCGGGTCCATCCGCTTTTGCAGCCGTTTCAGCGAACTCATCGCCAGAACGGCGGTCACCTTTGACCAGAACCCGACCTGAAACGCATCGCGCATGAAGTCCGAAATAAGCTTGGCCGTGCCTTCGCCGGTCTTCAGCGCGACGTTGCCGGTAAACCCGTCGGTCACGATCACATCCACCCGGTTTGAGGGCAGGTCCCCGCCTTCGACAAAGCCGACATAGTCAAAACTGCCGATCTCGGCGACGCGCGGCATGCGTTCATGCGCCTCTTTCAGCTCGGCCCGGCCTTTGTGCTCTTCGGTGCCGACATTCAGGATGCCGATCCGTGGACGCGCCAGACCCATGCCGTTGCGGGCATAGGATGCGCCCATCGTGGCGTATTGCAGAAGGTCATCCGCCTCGGCCTTCACATCGGCGCCGACGTCCAGCATCAGGTTGAACCCGCCCGGATTGCGTGAGGGCCACATGCAGGCAATCGCCGGACGGTTGACACCGGGCAGCTTGCGCAGCCGCAGCATCGACACGGCCATCAAGGCCCCCGTATTGCCGCAAGAGACGGCCACCGTCGCCTCGCCATCCTTGACGCTGTCGATCGCCCCCCACATCGAGGTGCCCGCGCCATGCCGCATCACTTGCGCCGGCTTGTCGTGCATGGTGACCACGCGGTCAGCGTGGCGCACCGTGCAACGGTTGTTCAGAATGGGGTGGCGCGCGACAAGCGGGGCCAGAACTGCCTCATCGCCGTGCAGGACGGCGTCCATCCGGGGATGCAAGGCCATGGAATCGGCAAGACCGGCAACAACCGCTGCCGGTCCGTGATCGCCACCCATGGCATCAACCGAAATCACAACACGATCAGACGCCGTGTCAGGGGCCGTATCAGGCGCAGACTCTGGTCCCGCAGATTGTGGTCCGGTGGCCATGGGTCAGTCGCGCCCGTAAGTCGCGCCGGCGGCGCGGCTTACGCCGCGTCCTCGTCCAGATCGACTTCGCGGGCCATCGACACCACTTCACGCGAATCGTAATGGCCGCAGGACGGGCACACATGGTGCGGACGCTTCAGCTCGCCACAGTTCGGGCACTCGTTGGGGTTTGCGGCAACCAGCGAGTCATGGGCGCGACGCATGTTGCGCTTGGATTTCGTGGTGCGGTTCTGCGGGACAGCCATGTCACAACCTCGGGCAGTGGGGACAGGCCCCTGGATTTCCTTTGCAAAGCAGTGCGGTCAGTGTTTGCTGCGGCAATAGCCGACCGTTGCTGCTTCACAGCTTGAATGAGGCGCGATACATACTCGCATTTGCGGTATGCGCAAGCCCTTTTCGGCGGGTTCCCGGCGGGTTTCAGCCGCCTTTGTCACCGCCGTCATCCGGTTTGGCAGCCAGCCGTCCGGCCAGCGCCGCAAGGCCCGCAAAGGGTTTCAGATCACTGTCGCCGAGCGGTGTGACGCCCTTCGGGGCCACGACAACCGCGCCAAGCTCCGGCCCCGGGCGCGCGGGTAAAGCGGCAAGGCCAGAACCAGCGCTTCGGCCGCGATCTCGGCCAGGTCAATCACATCGGGCATTGGTTCTTCGGTGTCGTCCTCTGGCATCTCCATTTCGTCTGCGTCCGGCTGGGTCAGCCCCGCGACAAAGCGGCGGCGCACGGCCTCGATGATCCGGGCGCGAACCGGGGCAAGGGTCACGATGCAGGCCTGATCGCAGTCCGCCACCAGCGTGGCGGTCAGCACCATGGCGTCGCGGCCGTCTGGGGTGATCTGGCCGGTGAAGTCCAGGTGCTGCAATCCCAGAAGGCCAAGGCTTTCCGCCAGCTTCCGCCGCGCCTCTGCATCGGGCGCAAAGGAAAAATGCGTCGGCTTGCGCGGGCTCAGGCCCCCGGTGCGAAACCGGTCGGACGGGCGGCCATGCCGTCGGGGGTGTTTTCGGCGGGAACATCGGTCATGGCATCGGCCTTCACATGGAAATGATCTGCGGAATCTCTCGCGCGTCTCGCGGCAGGCGGCCCGGTGTGGTGTTCCATTCTTGAACAAGGGGCCGCCCTTCTGTTATCCCCTTTGCCAAGGGTTTTGAAGAACCCGCGTCGGGATCGGCGTTTTTGGCGGGCATGAGGGCAGGTATGGCGGTATTCCGGTTGGCGCGGACGGTCCTTGCGGCCTGCCAAGGGTCGCTTCGCGGCGTGCAAAAGCGGGCGGCAGTGCTTTTGCTGGCGGCGGGTCTTGCGGCATGCTCGCCTGTGTTCCGCAACCATGGCTATGTCCCGGCAGAAGATGAACTGGCGCTGGTCGAGGTTGGCGTCGACACGCGTGAGACGGTGGGCCAGAAAATCGGCCGCCCCTCAACTTCGGGCCTGTTGAACGACGAAGGCTGGTTCTACGTGCAAAGCCGCTATGAACTCCGCGGCCCGCGTGAACCGCGCGAGATTGACCGCCAGGTACTGGCCGTGACCTTCAATGAGGCCGGGACGGTGGAAAACATCGCCCGCTACGGGTTGGAGGATGGCAAGGTCGTCCAGATTTCCCGCCGGGTGACCGAGACGAACATCAAGGGCATCAGCCTGATCGGCCAGCTTCTGGGCAACTTCGGCCGGATCCGGGCGGAAGACATCGCCGGGTAATCCGGGGGCGCCTGCGGCGGACGGATCCGCCGCAGCAAAGGTCAGTCCTCGGGTTCAAACCGCAGCGCGACACCGTTGATGCAGTACCGCAGGCCAGTGGGGCGCGGTCCGTCTGGGAAGACGTGGCCAAGATGCGCCTCGCAGCGGTTGCAGTGCACCTCGGTCCGGCGCATGAACCAGCTGTTGTCGGACTGCTCGCCCACCATCTCGGCGTCCAAGGGGGCGTAGAAGCTGGGCCAGCCGGTGCCGCTGTCGAACTTGGTGGACTGGTCGAACAAGGGCGCGTCGCAGCAGATGCAGCGATAGGTGCCGGGGTCTTTCGGGAAATCGTCATGAGTGAAGGCGCGTTCGGTGCCGTGCTTGCGGGTGACCTTGTAGGCCAGCTCGGACAGCTGGGTCTGCCATTCGGCTTCGGTCTTGATGATCTTGTCCATTGCGGGGACTCCTGTTCTACCCGACATATCTAGGGTGTGAGAGAGCGGGGGAAAAGGGCGTGCAGCCGTTGGAGCGGGGCGGATTGGTGGCGCGGCTGGCCGAGGGGCCTGCCGACATGGCCCGGGTCATGGCCTTCCGCCGCGCGGCCTTTCCCCGCACGGCTG
>JAAUPC010000139.1 GCA_012036325.1 Paracoccaceae bacterium | reverse complement strand
CGGACACGACGCCCGCCATCGACACGCCCGAAGTGCTGGAATTCGTTACCCGCCGTGCGGCCGAAAGCCCGGTTCGCATCCGCCACATGGCCGCCCTGACCAAGGGCGCGCCGGGCATGAGATGACAGAGATCGGGTTCCTCCGCGATGCCGGGGCCATCGCCTTTACCGATGCCGCCCGCGTCACGACCGAGGCGAAGGCCCTGACCCGCGCGATGAGCTATGCAAAGTCGCTTGGCGCGCTGGTCGTCTGCCACCCGCAGGACCCGGGGCTGTCGGCGGGGGCCTCAGCCACCTCAGGCAAGTTCGCGTCCTTGCGCGGGATTCCGGCCGTCTCGCCGATGGCCGAGCGGATGGGGCTGGAGCGGGATCTGGCGCTGGTCGAGATGACGGGCGTGGCCTATCACGCCGACCAGATCACCACGGCGAAGTCCCTGCCCGCCCTGGCCCGGGCCAAGGCGGCGGGGCTGGACGTGACCGCTGGAACCTCGATTCACCACCTGACGCTGAACGAATTTGACGTGGGCGACTACCGCACTTTCTTCAAGCTGACCCCTCCCCTGCGGTCAGAGGTGGACCGTCTGGCCATGGTCGCGGCGGTGGCTGAGGGTGCTATCGACATAATCAGTTCGATGCACACCCCGGCGGATGAGGAATCGAAACGCCTGCCCTATGAAGAGGCCGCCCCGGGGGCCGTGGCGCTGGAATCCTTCCTGCCTGCCGCGATGCGGCTTTACCACGCCGGGCATCTGACGCTGCCCGCGCTTTTCCGCGCGATGGCTCTCAACCCCGCCAACCGCCTTGGCCTGCCGCAGGGCAGTCTGGCGCTCGGGGCTCCGGCGGACCTTGTCCTTTTCGACCCCGACGCGCCCTTCCTGATGGACCGCTTCCGCCTCCGCTCCAAGTCGAAGAACACCCCGTTTGACGGCGCGCGGATGGAGGGTAAGGTGCTGGCCACCTGGGTCGGCGGGACGCAGGTCTTTGCAGCGGAAACCTGAGACATGCCCGAACTTGTGACCGGCCAGACCTGGATGATCCTGACGGCGATGCTGGCCTATCTCTTGGGGTCGGTCCCCTTCGGCATCGTCATCACCCGCGCGCTTGGCCTGGGCGATCTGCGCAAGATCGGGTCGGGCAACATTGGCGCGACCAACGTCCTGCGGACTGGCAACAAGGGGGCGGCGCTGGCAACGCTGGTCCTTGACGCCGCGAAAGGCGGGTTCGCGGTCCTGGTCGCGCGGGCGCTTCTGGCCGAGGATGCAGCACAGATGGCGGGGCTTGCGGCCTTTGTCGGGCATCTTTTTCCGGCCTGGCTGGGCTTCAAGGGCGGCAAGGGTGTCGCCACTTTCCTAGGTACCCTGATCGCGCTGGCCTGGCCGGTCGGCCTTGCCGCCTGCGCTACCTGGCTTGTGGCGGCGGCGATCAGCCGGATCTCCTCGGCCGCGGCCCTGACGGCGGCAGCCAGCACCGCGGGCTGGCTATACTATTTCGGGGAAGGGCGGATGCTGTTCCTGGTCGTCCTGATGACCGGCCTTGTCTACATCCGCCATGCTGGGAACCTGAAGCGGATCAAGGCGGGGACCGAGCCGCGCATCGGGAAAAAGCAGGGCGACGCGCAGGTCTGACTGTCCACGCTGGGCAGATTTTGGACCCTAACGAAATCAAAGGCTTGCAAGTCCGCATTCACCATCCCTTAACCGGTGACAGCGCTTGCTCTTTTCTCAAATACTCTCAGGGGGTCTCGGGGGCAGACTGCCCCGTCAACCGAGCCGGTTGGCGCGCCTCTTCGCGCGCCAGAGGCGAGACAAAGGACTTCGCGCGGAACGCGCTCCGCTTTGCGGCGGGTCAAAGAGAGGCGGCGGCGTAGAGGGGGGAGAGGCTGCGGCCCCAGTCCCCTTCATAAAGCGCCAGCCAACGGTCGGCCTGCACCATGCCGGTTTTCAGGCTTTCGACGAGGGGCGCGAGTTGCACCTCCTCGCCAAAGCCGCGCGCCACCAGGCCAGCATGGCTAAGACCAACGGCGGCACGCGCAAGGTCCCACAGCTTGACCCCGTTCGCCTGGCCTGCAGGGCCGAAACCGAGGCTGCAACGCGCAGGCCTTCCCGCGTTTCGGCGTTAAGGCCTTTGACCAAATCCCAAGCGGCATCCAGCGCGGTCTGGTCATACATGAGGCCTACCCAGAAGGCCGGCAGCGCTGCGATATGCGCCTGATCGCCACAATCCGCCCCGCGCATTTCGATGTATTTCTTCACCCGCGCTTCGGGGAAGACGGTGGTCATATGGTCGGCCCAGTCGGAAAGCGTGGGCTTTTCACCGGGCAAGGCGGGCAGACGCCCGGCAAGGAAATCGCGAAAGCTTTGCCCCAGAGCGTCGATGTATTTCCCGTCGCGGTAGACGAAATACATCGGCACATCCAGGACCCAGTCGACATAGGCCTGAAAGCCCATGCCTTCGTCAAAGGCAAAGGGCAGCATGCCGGTGCGGCTGGCATCAAGGCCCCGCCAGATCCGGCTGCGCCAGCTGCGGTGGCCGTTGGGTTTGCCGTCGAAGAACGGGCTCGAGGCAAACAGCGCAGTCGCCACCGGCTGCAAGGCCAAGGAGACTCGCAGTTTTTTCACCATGTCCGCCTCGGACGCGTAGTCGAGGTTCACCTGCACAGTCGAGGTGCGGTACATCATCTGCGTGCCATGGGTGCCGACGCGGCCCATGTAATCGGTCATCAGCCGGTAACGCCCCTTGGGCATGACCGGCATCTGGTCATGCCCCCATTCCGGGGCGGCCCCGATCCCCATGAAGCGCACGCCCAACGGCTCAGCGATGGACCGCACCTCATCCAGATGGGTCTGCAGTTCTGCCCCGACATCAAGCGTGGAGGCCAAGGGCGCGCCGGACAGCTCAAACTGCCCACCCGGTTCCAGGCTGACATTCGCGCCATTGCGGGTCAGGCCGATGACATGATCCCCTTCACGCACCGGGGCCCAGCCATAGCGCGCCGCCAGCCCATCAAACAGCGCCGAGATCGAGCGTGGCCCGGCATAGGGCAAAGGCGCGCGGGTGTCGGTCAGCCAGCCGAACTTCTCATGCTCCGCCCCGATCAGCCACTGGTCGCGGGGTTTGTTGCCCGATTCCATATAGGCGGCCAGCTGGTCAAAGCTTTCGATCGGCCCGCCGCCGGACTGGGGAATTGACATGGCCTTGGCTCCGGAGCTGGCAGATGGGGTCCGAAGGGTGGACCGAGGCCCATGGGTGTCAAGACCGCAGGCCCAAGTCAAGGCCCCGCCAAAGGGTGTGACAGCGCGATCAGCGCACAACCACCCCAGCACCGGTGCGCGCCCAGATCAACCGGTCAACGGCGTTCAGGGCCACGACCTTGCTGTCGCTGGGGCCTTCGGCCGACAGGGCGGCGACAAGGGCGGCGGTGTCCATCCCTGGCAAGGTGGCAAAGGCATCGAAGAGGGCCTCGGCCCCTTCTGCCTCAACCGGGATATGCAGCGGCTCGCCTTCAGTGGGGCGCAGTTTCCAGATCCGGCGACCGCGCAGGGTCAGAAGGCGCACCTCCATCAGGTCAGGCAGGCCAACAAAGCCACCGGTGCGCGGGCCAAGGTAGGCGATCTGCGCCTCGGTCACGCGGACGATGCCGGGGGCCTCACCCTCCTGCTGGAACCGGCTGCGGCGCAGGGCTTGCACGCCCCAGGCGAGGGCGAAGACAAACAGGGTTAGCCCAAGGGCCGGCACGACATAGCCGCTGCCGGCCACCAGCAGCCAAAGGCCCAGAAGACCGACCAGACCAGCGGCGATGGTTTCGCGGTGGGCGGTCAGGGTGGCGGCAAGTTCGGGGCGAATGAAACTCATCTCCAGTCCCCGCAAGTGGCCTGCCAAAGGGTGAGGGCGGCGACGGCGGCAGTATCGGCGCGCAGGATACGGGGACCAAGCGTCAGGGGCGTGACCATGGGCAAGGCACGCAGGCGTTTGGCCTCATCCGCCGAAAACCCGCCTTCGGGGCCGATCAGGATGGCGGCGGGGCCCTTGGCGGGCGTCAGATGGGCGGGTTGGCCCAGCGTGGTTTCGTCGCACCAGTAAAGGCGACGGTCCGCGGGCCATTTGGACAAAAGGCGGTCAAGCGCTACCAGTTCGGCCACTTCGGGGACGTAGGTCGCGCCGCACTGCTCGGCCGCTTCCATCGCATGGGCCTGCAAGCGGTCTTGCCGGATGCGGTCAGCGTTGGTGTGGCGGGTCTGGACCGGCAGGATGCGGGCGGCACCCAGTTCCACGGCCTTTTCCACGATGAAATCAGTCCGGGCCTTCTTGATCGGGGCGAACAGAAGCCACAGGTCCGGCGGCATATGCAGGGGGCGGGTCGGTGCCTCACACCTCGCGATGCCGCCGCGTTTGCTGGCGGCGGTCAGCGTGGCGCGCCATTCGCCATCGGTACCGTTGAAGAGGAGAATCGCCGCCCCAAGGCCCAGTCGCATGACCCCGGTGAGGTAATGGGTCTGGCCTTCCTTCAGGGGCACGGCTTGCCCGGGACCCAAGGGGTGGTCTACATGAAGCCTGATCTTCGCATCCGACATGAGCGTGACCCTATGTCCCTGCCGCCCGAAATGCCAGAGGTTGAGCCTGTCGGTGTCGTCGCCGATGCACCGCGCGGCAATTGGGTGGATGTTTATGCTCCGGCCAGAGCCCGGCCCTTTCTGCGGCTAAGCCGGGCGGATCGGCCGATCGGGACGTGGCTGTTGCTGATCCCCTGCCTTTGGGCGATTGCGCTGGCGGGGGGGGGTGTCGGGGTTCCGGGGGTGGGATGTCTGGCTGGCGGTCAGCTGCGCGGTTGGGGCGTTCCTGATGCGCGGCGCGGGCTGCACCTGGAACGACATCACCGACCGTGAGATTGACGCGGCCGTCGCCCGCACCCGCAGCCGGCCGATCCCCTCAGGCCAGGTGACGGTGCGGGGGGCGCTGATCTGGATGGTGGTGCAGGCGCTGCTCGCGGCGGGGATCCTGTTTACCTACAACTGGCTGGCGGTAGGGCTGGGCGTCGCCTCGCTGGCGCTGGTCGCGGTCTACCCCTTTGCCAAGCGCTTTACTTGGTGGCCACAGGTGTTTCTGGGGTTGGCGTTCAACTGGGGGGCCCTTTTGGCCTGGGCGGCCCATGCGGGCGCGGTGCCGGTGGCGGCGGTTCTCCTGTATGCCGGGGGGATCGCCTGGACCCTCTATTACGACACGATCTACGCCCATCAGGACCGCGAGGATGACGCGCTGATCGGTGTCAAATCCACCGCGCGGCTTTTTGGCGACCGAAGCCGGGGCTGGCTCTGGGGGTTTTTCGCCGCGACGATCCTGCTTCTGGGCGCGGCTGTCGTCGTTGCCCATGCCAATGAAGGGCGTGTGCTGGCCTTCGTCACAGCTTTGTGTGGCGTCTGGGCGATGGGTTGGCACATCGCCTGGCAGCTGCGGCGGCTGGACTTGGACGACCCCACGTCCTGCCTTGCGGTCTTCCGGGCGAACCGGGATGCCGGGCTGATCCCTGTGCCGTTTCTTGCCGCCGCCGCCTGGCTTGGTTGAACCTGCCCGCCCAAAGCCCTAGGAAGCATCGGGTAACCGCCTGAACCCTTGAGTCCCCCGTCCTTGCCCCAACGCATTCGCCAACTGTCCCCGACCACGCTTGCCCTCCTCGCCTTTCTTCTGGCGGGCATGCTGATGGTCACCGTAGCCTATGCCGCAGCCCTGGTGATCGAGGCGCGGACTGGCAAGGTGGTCACCGACCGGCTGGTCGAGGCGAAGATCGACTGGGTCACCGTGCAAGCCGACGGCTTGCAGGTGCAACTGACCGGCACCGCTCCGAATGAGGCGGCGCGGTTTCGCGCGGTCAACATGGTGGGGTCGCTGGTCGATTCCTCGCGCATCCGCGACGGGCTGGATGTGGCCCCTGCCTCGGCCATTCAGGCACCTGACTTTTCGGTGCAGATGCTGCGGACGGAAGACGGTATCCAGCTGATCGGCCTGATGCCCGAAACCCCCGGCGAAGGGGTGTTGACCGAACTGGCACTCGCCGATGCCGCCGCTGCGTTGACGCCGCGCACTGACCTGACCAACATGCTGGAATCGGCGAATTACCCCGCGCCCGAAACCTGGGGACCGTCGCTTGCCTTCGGGCTTGAGGCGTTGAAGCGGCTGGAGCGGTCCAAAGTTTCGGTCGCTGCAAACCGGGTGGAAGTGACGGCGATTTCCGACAGCGAGGCGCAGAAGCGCCGTTTGGAAAGCGATCTGCGCGCCATCGCCCCGCCAGGGGTAGAGCTTGTGCTGGACATCTCGGCCCCACGGCCGGTGATCACGCCCTTCACGCTGCGCTTTGTCATTGATGCCGAAGGCGCGCGGTTTGACAGCTGTTCCGCCGACACCCCCCGCGCCCAAAGCCAGATCCTGACCGCTGCGACCGCCGCGGGCTTGAGCGGTCGGCCCTTGTGCACCATTGGCCTTGGCACCCCGACCCCCCGCTGGGCCGAAGCCGTGGCGCTGGCAATCCGCGCGGTGGCGGAACTGGGGTCAGCCTCGGTCACCTTTTCGGACGCGGATGTGACGCTGCTGGCTGGCAGCGAGGTGAGCCAAGCCACTTTTGACAAGGTGGTGGGTGAGTTGGAGACGGGTCTGCCGGATGCGTTCTCGCTCACCTCGACGCTGGAGCAGAAGGAAACCGCGACACAAGGCCCGGCGGAATTCACCGCGACTGTGTCGGAAGCCGGCGATGTGACCCTGCGCGGCCGCCTGACCGATGAAATCCAGCGCCAGGCAGTGGACGCCTTCGCCCGGGCCGCGTTCGAGGGGGCCGAAGTCGTGACCGCCACGCGGCTGGATGACAGCCTGCCCGATGGCTGGCCGGTGCGGGTGCTGGCGGGGCTTGAGGCGCTGGCCGAGGTGGACAACGGCAGCCTTCTGGTGCGCGCCGACACGGTTGAAGTGACCGGCGTTACCGGATCACAGGAAGCGCGCGGGCGGATCACGCAGATCCTGTCGGGCAAGCTGGGCCAGGGCCAGACCTTCCGGGTGAATGTCCGTTATGATGAGGCGCTGGATCCCATCGCCTCACTTCCCACGCCCGAAGAATGTGCAGCGGATGTGAACGCGGTGATCGCGCAGAACAAGATCACCTTCACCCCTGCCTCGGCCGAGATTGCAACAGGCGCGCGGCCGGTGCTGGATGCACTGGCGGCAATTTTGGTGGCCTGCCCGCCGATGCAGCTGGAAATCGGCGGCCATACCGATGCGCAAGGGTCCGAAGGCGGCAACCAGGCGCTGTCCCAGGCCCGGGCCGAGGCGGTTCTGGTGGCGCTGCAAGGGCGGCGGGTCGACACCTCGGGCATGACGGCGGTGGGTTTGGCGAGCAGCCGGCTGCCAAATTTTGTCGGATTTGGCGGCAATGGGGGCAACGCCTTTGGGTGTTACGGTGGGATTGAGTTTGCCGGGGTCGGTCAAAGTTTCTTGGGTGGAGCAGCTTTATCAAGGGCTGACAGCTTGTTTGGGAAAGTACCATACGCCTATTGTCGGTGGCGATATTTGTCGGGCGGGTGCGGTGACGGTGGCGATCGCTGCATTTGGGCAAGTTTTTCCTGATCGTGCCATGCGACGGAATGGGGCACGACCAGGAGATGCCATTGTGGTGACGGGATGCCATGGGGCATCGAGGGCAGGCTTGGAGCTTTTGTTGCATCCTGAGCTAGGAGAGTTGGAAGCGCCCGATCGCCAAATGTTGATTCAGAAGCATCAATATCCGGTGCCTCGGTTTGATGTTTTGGCAAGCCTTGAAGAAATTTTATTATCTGAAAAATCAATGCCGTTGCCCGAACCCTTGATCCGAGTTGCAGGCATGGATAGCAGCGATGGATTGGCGGATGCAGTGTTGCAGATTTGTCGGGCGAGTGGAGTGGGGGCAGCGATCGATCGTCATCAGATCTCTAGACCGTCGTGTTTCAAAACTTGGCTTTCAGAGGCGCAAGCATTGAACTGGGCATTGTATGGCGGAGAAGACTTTGAGCTGGTGTTGTGTTTAGCGCCTCATTGGGCTCAACTCTTAGTGCAACGCTTGGGAGAAGAAGCCGCCATCATTGGAACCATTACCCAGGATCCGAGCGTTGTGTTAATCGATCACTCCAACCTCTCGCCGCCTGAAGCGTTAAATTTAGGTCGAGGCTTTCAACATTTTTGAGGCAGAAACCGCTCTCCTATCCTTCTCCGAAAGAACTACTGGGTACACACAAGTTGTTGAATCTAGTCAAGCCTTTGGCGAATCGCCCCCCAACTCTCCATTCTGGGGAACTTCCGAGCCAGTTTTGTTCTTCAAAGTCCTCCCAGAAGGGGGAATTTAGGGGGCGATCAGAGCCATAGCCTCTCAAGGATTCATACTTCCATTCAGCAATGCCTGTTCAGGAATTGCTGATTGTAAAACTTCTGTCATTGTAGAGCGTGCGATCGCATTGCGTTGGCTCCCAATCGTATTGCGTTGACTCCCAATCGCATTGCGTTGGCTCCCGATC
>JAAUPC010000138.1 GCA_012036325.1 Paracoccaceae bacterium | reverse complement strand
CATCGCGCAACCTGACGGCGCTCTTCTAGATCGAGGTGAACATACTGCGCACCCATCGCCACATCCTCCATGCAAGCTCCTGCTTCATCGCAGAATTTGCACTTCGTGTGTGAATCCACCTGGCTACGGAATCGAGTCGCGTAATTTTGATTATGTAACACTAAACCGCTTATTGGGCTCGCAGGATTTCCTTAGGCCACGCGAGAACTGGCCAAGACTCTGATCTCGTTCGGATCCAAAATCTCACCTTTGGAGAAATGGCAAAATACCTCAATGGTTTTCTGCCGATTTCAGGGCGACGAAGTTTGCCCCGAATGGGCGTTGCTTGCGTCGATACGAAGTCCCGCGACGAGCACTCTGACAGCGCAACAATACGAGGATCGCAAGCTTCGCTAGAGCGGGTTCTTTAGCCAAGTTTGGGAATGTTTACTTTATTTCACAACGGCCATACGAAGAGCAGAAGCGGGATGCTGACTGCTAGGACGACGGCCTCTAGCGGCAGGCCAAGCTTCCAGTAATCGCCAAAGCCAAAGCCACCGGGACCAAGGATCAGGGTGTTGTTCTGGTGGCCGATCGGGGTGAGGAAGGCGCAGGATGCCCCGATTGCGACGGCCATCAGGAAGCTGTCGGAGTTTACGCCCAAGGCAGTGGAAATGCCGATGGCAATGGGACAAAGCACAGCTGCGGTTGCCGCATTGTTCATCACGTCGGACAGGAACATGGTGGTGACGAGAACGACCGTCAAAGCCGCTATCGCATTGCCCTGAGCGACCGTCTCGACCAGAAACCGCGCCATGACATCCGCCGCGCCGGTTGATTGCATCGCACCAGCAACAGGGATGAGTGCCGCCAAAAGGACAATCACGGGCCAATCAATCGTGGTATAGACTTGCCGCGGTGGCACGGTGCGAAACAGCATCGAGAGGATCACGCCAAGGGTGAAGGCCACTGCCGCCGGCAACAGCCCTGCCGTCACGATGCCAACGGATCCCAGCATGATCGCGCCGGAAATGATGGCCATACGTTTGTTCGGCAGACGCAACTCGCGCTCGCCCAAGGGCACGCAGCCGGTGTCATTGATGAAGTCCGCCATGACTTCGGCGGGCCCTTGCATCAAGAGAAGATCGCCGGACGAAAGGCTTAACGTGCGCAGACGCGATCTTGGGGCAGTGCCTTCCCGCGAAACGGCCAGCAGGTTCAGCCCGTACCGCGTGCGCAGCCGCAGGTCGCTTGCCGATTGACCGACGATGGAGGACCCTGGCAGCACGGCAAGTTCGCGCAGCACGATATCCTCATCCTGCTTTGGGCGGTCTTCTGCTTCGGCCTTGTCGGCCTTTTGATTCTTTGAAGCAGGCTCTGTCTTGTCCTTCGTGCTGTCGGCGGTGGACACGTTTTCTTCCAGACGAATGCCGAAGGCGGACAAGGCCTTTGCGACGCCATTCACGTCTGCCTCAAGGACCAGAATGTCATCCTCATGGATGTGTCGCCTTCCGTGGGGCGCGATCATCCTGACATCGTTTCGCACCAGACCGACGATCTGGACGCCAGCGGCTTCGACCTCTTTTTCGAAGGCACGCAGGGTGAGGCCGACCGCATTGCTGCCTGCCGGGATGCGCACCTCCGTGAAATAATTGCCTGTCTCGAATCCACCATCGGACACCGATTTTCTTGCGGGAACCAGTCGCCAGCCGATCAGCACGACAAACATCACGCCGACAAGGGCGACCGACACGCCCACGGGTGCGAAATCGAACATGCCGAAGTGACCGAGGCCCGCTTCTTGCCGAAAGCCTGAGACGATCAGGTTGGGCGGCGTGCCGATCAAGGTGGTCATGCCGCCGAGGATGGTACCGAAGGCCAACGGCATCAGGACTTGTCCGGGCGCCATGTTCAGCCTGTTGGCGACCTGCACGGCGATCGGCATCAACAGGGCCATTGCGCCGACGTTGTTCATGAACCCGGAAAGCGAGGCCCCAAGACCCATGAGTGCTGCCATGCTCGTCAGGCGCCCGGAGTCTTGTGGCAGGATGGTGCGGGCCAGCCAATCGACCGCACCGGTGTTTTGCAACCCCTTGCTCAGCACCAGCACGCAGGCGACGGAGATTACGGCCGGATGGCCGAACCCGGCAAAGGCTTCGTCGGTCGGGACCAGCCCCGCGATGACGCAGGCCATCAGCGCCATCAAGGCGACGATGTCATGGCGAAACCGGCCCCACATGAACAGCGCCATCGTGGCGAGCAGAATTACAAAGGTAAATGTCTGGGGCAATGTCATCGCGCGGCCTTTTTCGTTGAACATTGCCTAGCAGATCAACGAACCGCCGCCCACCAAAACTGCCGCATTGCAAGCCAAGGATGATAACCGGTTTTCTTTGCCATCCAGGCCATGACCCGATAGGTATGAGAGGCATGCGAAGTGCCGATCTTGGCTTATCCTGACCGATTCACGAGGGTTTAGGCAGCGACGGCACAACAAAGATGCGCGCTTCGTTGTGGTCAATGCCACGCCGCTGGCCAGATGGCCCACCCAGCAAGGCGCGACTTTGGGCTTGTATGCGAAGGCCGACGGACGGGTTGGCCAATCGTCAGGGCCAAAGCAGTCGAGCGCGCGGAACAATGCGACAGGACAAGGGAAACAATGGAAGGTGAACTGATAGACGCTGGCCTGAGGCTATGGCGCGAGGTCGAGGTCTTTGGTCTGTCGCTGATTACACGTTGGAACCTGTATCAGATCGCCATGATCCTGATGGTTTTGGCCGTCGCGCATCTGGTCGGGGCGGTAGCTGGCCGCAGGCTGGAAGACCGGGTGCGCGCTAAGGAAGGTTGGCCCAAGTGGCGGCTGCGGCTGTCACTGATCACGATCCGGCGGCTGCGCGGCGTGGTCTTTGTCCTTGTGATCTGGCTGACATACTGGGTCATGCGCGAGGTGACTTGGCCATCACGCAGCTATCTGCTGGGCAATGCGGCGACCATTGCCACGGCCTGGATGGCGGTCAGCTTTGGGGCGCAACTGATCAGAAACCGGGCATTTCGGCGGATCGTCACTTGGGGCGCATGGATCTACATAGGGCTGCTTTATCTGGGCTTTCTTGACGGTGCCTCGGCCTTTCTCGACAGCATTGCCGTGTCCTTCGGCGATTTTCGTCTGTCTGCCCTGACGGCGGTCAAGGCTGCGGTCGTCACGGGCCTGATGTTTCTTGGGGCCAAGATTGTGTTCCGCGTCCTGGTCAGCCGCATTTCCAACAGCACGGACATCTCGCCTTCGATGCAGGTGCTGGCGACCAAGACCTGCAGGTGGTGCTTTCGGCGGTGCCTTCGTCATTGGTCTGCGCGCGGTGGGGTTTGACCTGACGGGACTTGCCGTGCTGTCCGGGGCCATCGGCATCGGCATCGGCTTTGGCTTGCAGAAGGTGGTATCGAACCTTGTGTCCGGGATCATCATCCTGGTGGACAAAAGCGTAAAGCCCGGCGACGTGATCAGCCTGGGCGATACGTTCGGTTGGATCAGCCAGCTTGGGGCGCGGTATGTTTCGGTGGTCACCCGCGACGGGCGGGAATTCCTGATCCCGAACGAGGATATGGTCACCGGGCAAGTGGTGAACTGGTCCCACTCCGATGAATATGTGCGGATCGATCTGAGCTTCGGAACGTCTTATGCGGATGATCCGCACCTTGTACGGCGCATCGCCGTCGAGGCGGCAAAGGGCGTTGACCGCGTGCGGGCGGACCGGCCGGTCGTGTGCCACATTTCCGGCTTTGGCGACAGCTCGGTAGATTACATCCTGCGCGTCTGGATTCGGGACGCGCATGAAGGATTGGCCAGCGTGCGCGGCGGGGTCTATCTTGCCCTATGGGATTCGTTCAAGGCGCATGGCATATCTATCCCATTCCCTCAACGCGAAGTGCGCCTCATGGGCGAGGCGAAGGCGCCCGCGCCGGAATGATTGCAGCGTAGCCTGCGCGGCGATCGCCAGATCCGCCCTGACAAAGGGCCGGACGGACCAAGGACAAAGCCGGGGCGAGGCAGGTCGTGGGAGCTGTGGACAACCCCAGTTGCGATCGTTTCTGGAGGTAACGAACCCCTGCCTAGGTCAGCTTCTACCGAAGCTCTTGGGCAATCTCTTGCGATAGTTGCGCTAGCGCCGCACCGGTTGCAGCCGCTATGGTTGCGGGCGTGGTGTCGGTGATGGGTTGAAGGATGGTGAAACGCCGCAGCTTGTCGCTCCCCGAGGAAAAAGACGAAATTGCGTATTGTCCCGAAAGCTCGAACTGGCCATCCGCGCGGGCGACCATTCGGTCGATGCGCAGATTCAGCGTGGTATCCGGGCTGTCCAGCAGCGGCCAGGGTTCGGCGGCCACCTGGGCCGTGGTTCCGGCGTCCAGCTGTTCGGCGATGATCCGGGTCACGGCGGGACGCGGCTCTTCGGCCCATAGCACGCCCTTGGCCGTCTTCAACGCGCCTTCAGATGTCTGGTAGACCATCTCCGAGCCGGCGGCATAGGCAGGCAGCGTGACCTCTTTGACCTCGATCGACCGGGTGGACACCCGTGCCTTTGTCTGCGGCACCATGCTGCTGATCAGATACATGTCAGAGTTGGCCCCACAGGCGGCAAGGGTCGCAATCAGGGCGAAGGCGAACAAGGTGGGCTTCATGTCATCGTCCCATCAGGAGGGCATTGGGGTTACGCTCGATCGTGCGGGCAAGCTGTCCGACCAGTTTCGCGGCGGAACGGATTTCTCGCAGCATTGCCAGCGTTTCAGCATTGAAATCGGACCGGGCGCCGTAGGCCGCGATCAGGCCGTCGGTCCGGCTCAGCATGCCATCTAGCCGTTCGATCAGTGCCGGAAGATCCTTGGTTGCCTCTTCCACCGATCCGGCAGCGGCCCGCGCCGAAGCCATTGCCTCATTCATGTTTTCCACAACCCCGCCCTCGCGCAGGGTTTGCAGGATGGCGCGGACCTCTTCTAGGGCGGCGGTCAGGGTGCCCGGCAAAGCTCGGGCATCTTCGGTGTCGATCAGAGCGTCGATACTGTCGAGCATCTTTGTCGCAGAGGCGACCAGGGCCTCGGCCTCAAGCGAATTCGCCTTGGCGGCAAGATCGCGGAGGTCCTGCATCAGCTTGGGAAAATCCTCTGACGCAATGGCCACATTCGCCATCGTCGCATCCATCCGCGTGATCGCCGAGGTCAGCGCGTCAATCGTGCCCCGGTCGCGCAGATCTGTCACCACGTTGCGCAGGTCGGTGATGGCGCCAAGCAGTTCATCCGGCAGGGCGCGAGTCGCTTCATCGTTCACGACGCTGCGGACATCCGACACAAGGCCCGTGACCTCGCCCGGCAGGGCACGTATTTCATCGCTGCCAAGCAGGGTTTCGATCGAGGCCATGGTCTGGATCGCTTGGTTCATCGTGTCTTCGACGGGAAGACGGTTGATCCGCTCCAGCACGCCTTCAACGGTCGAGGTGAAGTCGGGCAGGTTCGATTCCACGCTGGGCAGGATCGGAAAGGGATCAGCCAGCGTGTTCATCCGTGCCGCGGGCGCATCAGGCAGGACGACGAGTTCGATCAGCAGCGCCGAAGAGAACAGGCCAGAGGTCGCCAGCCGGGCGCGCAGACCGTCTTCGACCGACCGTTCCAGAAAAGAAATGACGGCGGCGGCGTCCGCTTCCGGTCCAAGGCCAAGGCGCAGCGGGTCAAGCCCAAGGTTGGCAACAAGGCGAACCTCAGGCCCGTCTACCGTCTCGACGACCTGTGCCGCGATGGCGGTTACGGTGCCCACGTTCAGTCCCGAAAGCTGCACCGTCGCCCCGGCCGCCAGACCGCTGATCGGTTCCGAGAAGGCAACGGAGACGGTGACCAGCTCGCCCATCGAGGGTGCGAAGACGCTGGCACGGGCGTCGGCTTCGTCATAAAAGATATCGAACACCTTGTCCGGGTCGACGTCTGCGGCATTGTCATAGATATTGTCGAAGGCAACGCCGCCAGCGATCAACGACGAGAAGGAATCGACGTTCAGCGCAAAGCCCGCCGCGCCGAAGCTGACCGAAAAGCCCGATGTATCCCAGAACCGCGAGGCCGCATTCAGGCGCGCATCATGCGGCGCGAGTATGAAGGCGTCGACCAGCACGGTCTTGCCATCCTCCGCCAGGCGAGGCTTTTCCAGCTGCCCCACTTCGATCCCGCGATAAAGCACCGGCCCACCTTCGGCCACGCCGACACCGGGCGTCGTGCGCAGGGTGATTTGGGTCCCCGCGCGTCCGGGCTGCACCAGCGGCGGGTTCCAGACCCACGAACTCCGTCCTCACCCCGGTCGAGGTGCTATCCCAGGCGGCATTGATATGCACACCGGACAGGACCGTCGACAGGCCAGAGACGCCACGAGTCGTTACCCGCGGGGTGACGATCCAGAACTGTGCGTCAGCATCCAGAAAAGGCAGCACTTTCTGGTCGATGCGCGCGCTGACGATGACGCGGGTCAGGTCATCGGTGAAATCTACCGTTTCGACTGTACCGATCACCACGTCGCGAAAGCGGATGGTGGTTTCTCCGGGGGTGACGCCGGCAGCATTGGTGAAGGTGATCTCAATAAGGCCGCCGCGCTCGGAATAGGCCCGCCAAGCCACCCCCAGTGATACGACAAGTGCCAGTATCGGAACCAGCCAGACAAAGGACAGATTTCGCCAGAACGAGCGACCCGGCGGGTCGATCCTCATGTCGGCGGGTTGGGGATCGGTTGTCACGTATCGTCTGCCTCGTATGCGTCCCAGACTGTCTTTGAGTCGAAGCTTTGCGCGGCCAGCATGGTGAAGGCGACCGACAGGGCAAAGCTGATCGCCGCGATGCCGGGGTTGACCGTGGCCGCGAAATCGAATTGCACGAGTGCCGCCAGAATGGCAACGACAAAAACGTCGATCATCGACCACCGGCCAATGAACTCGACCACCTCCAGCAGTTGTTGGCGGCCGTGGCCCCGGATCACGGTGGCCGATTGCTCTGAGATCGCCAGATAGGCGATGGCGATGAACTTGCCGATCGGAATCACGACCGACGCGACAAAGACGATCAGCGCCACGCCGTAAGAGCCATGATGAACAAGGTCAATCACGCCGCCGACGATGGTGCTTTCAAGATCCTTGCCGAAGTTACGGGTGATCAACATCGGATAGATGTTTGCGGGAATATAGGCCACCAGACCTGCCAACAGCCAGGCCCAGACCTTTTGCAGGCTTTGCGGCTTGCGCGCATGAAGCGCGCGACCGCAGCGCAGACACTGCGGCACTGGGCGATCATGCACCCGCCCGCATCCCGCACATCCGATCAGGCCCGCGCGTTGCGCGGTCAGGATCAGGCCCGTTCTTCCAGTGTTTTCCAGATCGTCACCTCACACATCAGGCTGTCTTTCAGCGTCGTCACGATGACAAGCGTGACGAAGGCCCAGAAAGCCGGACCTAGCGATATCGAGGCCAGACCGGCAACCTTCACCAACGCAACCGATACGCCAACGATGAATATCTCAGCCATTGCCCAAGGCTTCAAACCCTGCGCCAGTCTAAAGGCCGCAACCGCATGCCGTGCCGGACGGTTTCCCAACGCCATCGGACCCAACACGTAAAGGATTGTTACAAGGCGCAACAGCGGAAGGAACACGATCAGCGCTGCAGTCGCAAATGACAGCGGCAACAGAATTCCGCTCGAAAACGCCATGACGGCGTCATAAAGGGAGCTGTGCGTGGTCTTTCCACCTGCCGTCAGATCAAGGAAAGGAAAGAACACAGCCGCCACCATCAGAACGGCGGACGTAGCCGCCAGCATGACGATCCGTGTCATCGCGCGGTCTTGTGGGGCGATCAGTACCTTTCCACAGCGCGCACAGCGCGCGCGTTGCCCCATTTCAACGGCGACATCGCGGTTCAGCGCATCGCACGCAGGACAGGCAATCAGATCGGTCGGGTCTAGGACTGGATGTCCTTGATGCTGGGGAGACAAGAAGGTCATATCCGGGTTAAGAGGTCCTGTAGGGCAAGGCCGCATAAGTCCACCAAGAAGTAGACCAGAGAACACTCATCCGCAATCCTGGGCACGACCAAACTTTTTTGTTGGCTGGAGTTCGCATGTAGTGGGCTTTGTTGCGCAAATACGTCGAAGGCGTGAGTTCCCCTTTCCCTCGACAGACCTATCCTGCGCGCTGCGTGAGGGGAGTTCCAAGGGCGGTGAAGCGTTTCAGGATCGCGGCCCTGATCTGAAGCTCGGCGACTTGGTGGTCGAAGTCGCGAAACATGACGCGTTCGCCCACGAGTATGAGGCAGCGCATCTTTGCTTCGGCCAGACTTCGTCGGTGTTAGACGGTCCAGCGCTTCCAGATGGCCCGGCCGAGGCGGCGGCAATTGACCTGCCACGGGTTTTTTCCTCCATCTGCGACTAGAGTCCGCCCCAAGGAAGGGACGGACGATGAAGCGAACGATACGAAGCGAAGAGCAGATCATCGGGATCTTGCAGGAGCATGAGGCTGGCGCGAAGTGCGCCGATCTCTGCCGCAAGCACGGGATGTCAGAAGGCACGTT
>JAAUPC010000137.1 GCA_012036325.1 Paracoccaceae bacterium | reverse complement strand
CGCGCGGTGGCTGGCGGGCGTTTCGGGCGGAAGCAGGGTCAGGACGGCGACGTAAAGGAACGTATAGCAGCAAAACCCCATCGCCGGGGCCGCCAGACGGGGTGAGGCATAGATCACCGCATGCTGTGCCAAAAGGTTGCCCAGCGGGGCGGACGAATGTCGCGGATCGGGCGGCAGCGTCAGTGCCAGGATCAACGCCAGCGCGGCCATGTACCCGGCATGGCCAAGGAACAGTCCGATGGGCGTGGCATGGGGGCCGATCAGCGCCAGCACGGTATAAGTCACGCCGAAAAAGCTGGACCAGAGCGTCATCGCCAGCGGCCTGCGCCCTTCAGGCGCCAGGGTGGCAATCATCGTCGGCCCGACAACCACAATCGCCAGATGCGACGCGCCTTCGACAATCCGGCTGACCAGCATCAACGGATAGGCCGGCATCAGCGCCTGCACCGCCGACATCGCGGCTCCCGTCGCCAGCGCCGCCACAATCGCCCGGCGCGGGCCGATCCGGCGACCAGAAGCCCCGCCGTGGTGCCGAAGATCAACCCCACCATCCCGACGATAGAGACGACCAGCCCCAAGGCCACCTCGCCATGGATGCCATAGCTGGCGCGGAGGGTGTCATAAAGGATCGAAATCTTGCCGAACTGCGCGGCGGCACCAAGGCCCGCGCACCACAAGAGAACGACAAGGATCATCGGGGAAAGCGGGCGCATGGGCGATTGGTAACCAGTCCTGCGCGGTTGCGCCAGTGGCGGCGGCGAAGCCTCCGGCGGGAGTATTTGGAAAAAGAGCAATGGTTGGGGGGTAGAGTTGGGAGGAGCAGAGTTGCGGGGTCAGAGTTTCTGGCCCATGGCCCAGGCGACGATGGGAAAATCCGGGTCATCGGTCAGATCATCCGTGTCGCGGTGTTCGGGCGGCCAGGGGGTTTCCAGATTGCGAAGCGCCGCCGCGCGGTTGCCCCATTGCGCGGATTTGATCGAGGCTTCGTCGAACCCGCCTTCAATCAGCAGGTTGCGCAGGCCCCGCGCGCTCCACCGGCTACAATCGACGGGGACGGCGTGATAGGGAATAAAGAACGGCACCGCGAGCCAGAACCACCCGCCTTTGCGCAGCATCTTGAAGACGTTGCGGGTTGCGGCATAGGGGCGGTCCATATGCTCCCACACCTGGTTGGCAAGGATCAGGTCGTGCTTCACGACCTTGCCTTCCTCATCGCGAAACGGGCCTTCGCAGGCGTCGTATTCGGGGAAACGGTAGGTGGTATAGCGGCGAAAGCCGAAGCCCTTGCCCCATTCCCCCGAAATCTCGGCCGCATCTAGTTTTGCCGGACCCAAGGCCCGAATCCACTCGCGGCTGGTGCCTTGCATCACGATGCGGTTGAGCGAGCGCATCAGATATGGAGCGCGCGGCCGTAGGCATCCAGCACGGCTTCGTGCATCATCTCACTCAGGGTGGGGTGCGGGAAGACGGTGTTCATCAGGTCTTCTTCGGTCGTCTCCAGCGTGCGGCCGATGACATAGCCCTGGATCAGTTCCGTCACTTCCGCGCCGACCATATGGGCGCCCAGAAGCTCCCCCGTCTTGGCGTCGAAAATGGTCTTGATCATCCCCTCAGCCTCACCCAGGGCAATCGCCTTGCCGTTGCCGATGAAGGGGAAGCGGCCAACCTTGATCTCATGCCCGGCTTCCTTGGCCTTGGCCTCGGTAAAGCCAACGGATGCGATCTGCGGCTGGCAATAGGTGCAACCGGCGATAGAGCCGGGCTTGATCGGATGCGGGTGCTTCCCCGCGATCAGTTCGGCGACCATCACACCCTCATGGGATGCTTTGTGCGCAAGCCAAGGGGCCCCGGCGATGTCGCCAATGGCGTAAAGGCCGTCCACCCCGGTGCGGCAGTATTCATCTGTCACCACATGGGTCCGGTCGATCTTGACGCCCAACGCCTCAAGCCCGAGGCCTTCCACATTGCCGACGATCCCGACCGCGCTGATGACGGTGTCAAAGTCCTGCGTGGTGGTTTTGCCGTCCTGTTCGATATGGGCTGTGACACCCTGCCCCGGCTTGCGGTCCAGCTTCTTCACGGATGCCTTTTCAAGGATCTTCATCCCCTGCTTCACGAAGCTTTTCTTCGCGAAGGCGGCGATTTCGGCATCTTCCACGGGAAGGATGCGGTCCATCACCTCAACCACCGTGGTATCGGCCCCGAGGGTGTTGAAAAAGCTCGCAAACTCGATGCCGATGGCGCCCGATCCGATCACCAGCAGTTTCTTCGGCATCCGCTTGGCCACCAGGGCATGACGGTAGGACCAGACCAGGTCACCATCCGCCTCAAGCCCCGGAAGTTCGCGGGCGCGGGCGCCGGTGGCCAGGATGATGGATTTCGCGGTGAGGGTTTCCGTCCCCTTGTCGGTCTTTACCACAACCGTCCCTTTGGCAGGGATCGTCGCATCGCCCATGAAGACGGTGACCTTGTTCTTCTTCATCAGGTGGCCGATGCCGCCGGACAGCTGTTTCGCCACGCCCCGGCTGCGGGCAACGACGGCGGGCAAATCATAGCTGATGCCGGTGGCACCCAGCCCGAATTCCTTGGCGCGGTGCATCAGGTGAAACACCTCGGCACTGCGCAGCATGGCCTTGGTTGGGATGCAGCCCCAGTTCAGGCAAATGCCGCCCAGGTTTTCCCGTTCGATGATTGCGACCTTCAGGCCCAATTGGCTCGCGCGGATCGCCGCGACATAGCCCCCCGGTCCGGCACCGATCACGATCACATCGAAGTTCTGGCTGGCCATTCTTCCCTCCCCCACTCTTTTTCCTTAGCCGAAAAAGTAGTTTGCCCTTAAACTATTCCGCAACCCCAAGCAACAAAGGCCGCGCCGCAGGCCTATGCGCCCGGCGCATGGCTTTTCAACCGGCTGACAACGGCAGCATAACCCCCCTCGTCCAGATACACCTGCTCCTCCGGGCTGCTGATCCGGCCAAGGGCGGCGTTGCGGGTGGGAAAGCGGCCAAAACGGGTGATCACCTCTTGATGCGCGCGGGCGTGCAGCGCCATGTCGGGGTCAGAGGATAGCCGCTCGGTCAGATACTCCACCGCAAGCACCTGATCGGCAGGGTCTTCGGAATGCTCAAACGGCATGTAGAAGAACTGCCGTTCGGGTTCCGGGGCGTTCATGTCCCAGCCTTCCGCGACTGCCTTCTTCGCTGCGGCCAGCGACCGGGCATCGGTCGCAAAAGCCAAAGCGCTGCCTCGGTGGATGTTGCGGGGAAACTGGTCGGTCACGATCAGATAGGCCAGCGTGCCGACCGTGCCGTCCACCCAATGCTCCAGCCCGCCGTCGTGCGCGGCCTGCCACAGGTCAAGGAACCGGTCGCGGCAGACCGTATCAATCGCCTCGCCCCCGGCATACCAGCCCTCGGGGCCGATCTCGTGCAGCCAGAATTCCAGAACCTCAACCGGGTCTGCCATGCGCGCCTCCTTGCCCGCGCAGAGCGTTACAGGGATCGGGCCAGGCTGCAACTGCTGATCTCAGGTCTTGGCGGCTTCGTCCAGAACGGTGCCCACGGCAAGGGGCGATGCGTTGGGCGTAACCGTCCGGAACGCGCCGGTGACCTGCGGGGCCGCGCGGCGGGACATCCGGTAGAGCGCATAACCGGCAAGGGCCACGTAAAGAATACCGATGAAGAGGAAAAACCCGCGTGGGCCGATGGTTTCCATCATCCAGCCGGTCGCCGTGGGCCCGAAGATCGCGCCGAAGCCGTTCAGGAAGATCAACCCGGCTGAGGCGGCGGCCATCTGCTCGCGGGTCAGAAAGTCGTTCGTATAAGCGATGAGAAGCGCATAGACCGGGTTGGTGATCCCCCCGAGAAGGAGCGCCACCACGATGAGCGCCGCAAAAGGCAAAGGCACCAGCCCCGCCACCAGCATCACCGCCGCCGCCACGGCGGACAGCCCCATGATCAGCGTGCGGCGGTCCATCCGGTCCGACAACCAGCCAATCGGGTATTGCAGGATCAGCCCGCCGACATAAAGCGCACCGACAAAGATCGAGATGTCGCGCACCGACAGCCCGCTTGCGCGCCCCAGACCGAAGCCATGCCGAACATCGCCGAAAACACCCCCCCGGTCAGGAGCATGCCCGCGCAGCCAAGGGGTGAGATGCGGAACAGCTCACGAAACGGCAGGCGCTTCGTGCTGTCGAAGGCCGGGGCGGGCGTGGGGGCCAAGAGGATCGGCATGAAGGCCAGCGACACAAGGACCGAAGGAATGATGAAAAGCGCAAAGCCCGTGGGGTCCGGCACGTTCAACAGCACCTGGCTTGCGATGATCCCCAGCATCTGCACGATCATGTAGGCCGACAGCGCCTGCCCCCGCGTCTCGTTCGACGCAGTGTTGTTGATCCAGCTTTCCGCCGTGATGTAGATGCCGGAAAAGCAGAACCCCGCCAGCACCCGCAGCGCCGTCCAGGCCATCCAGTCCGGAAAGACCGGGTAGATCACCAGGATGGCCGAGATGAGTGAGCCGAGGGCCGCAAACACCCGCACATGCCCCACGCGGCGGATCATCCGGGGTGCGGCCCAGGACCCGAACAGGAAGCCCACGAAATAGGCCGCCATCACATAAGAGAGCTGATAGGTCGAAAACCCCTCGATATTGCCCCTGATACCCAAAAGCGTGCCCTGAATGCCGTTGCCGACCATCAACAGCATCACCCCCATCAATAGGGGCCAGGAATGGGTCAGGACCTTGAGCATTTGCGGCTTTCAGCGTTCAGGGATCAGAAGCGAGCTATCGCCGTAGGAGAAGAACCGATAGCCCGTGGCAATGGCATGGTCATAGATCCGGCGGATCGCCGTCTCGCCCATGAGCGCCGCAACCAGCATCACCAGCGTCGATTTCGGCAGATGGAAGTTGGTCATCAGGGCATCAGTCACCCGGAACTGGTAGCCGGGATAGATGAAGATATCCGTCTCCCCCTCCCAAGGATGCAGGGTGCCGTCGGGGCTGGCCGCAGATTCGATCAGCCGCAGCGCGGTGGTGCCGACGGGGATGATCCGGCCCCCAGCGCGCTTGGAGGCGTTGATCTCCTCTGCCGCAGCAGCCGTTACGCAGCCCCATTCGGCATGCATTTTGTGGGTGGTCACGTCCTCCACCTTCACCGGCAGGAAGGTGCCCGCGCCGACATGCAGGGTGACCTCGGTGAAATCCACCCCCTTGGCGGCCAAGGCACGCAGAAGCGCCTCGTCAAAATGCAGGCTGGCGGTGGGCGCGGCCACAGCCCCGGCATGGCGGGCAAAGACGGTCTGGTAATCGGTGCGGTCCTGGTCATCTGCCGCGCGCTTGGCGGCGATATAGGGCGGCAGGGGCATCACCCCGGCCTCGGCCAATGCCGCGTCAAAGTCATCCCCGGTCAGGGTGAAGGCCAGCGTCAGGTCAGTCTCGGACTTCGCGGCTACTGTGGCGCTTAGGCGGTCTGAAAAACGGATCACCTCGCCCATCTGCACCTTGCGCAGGGGCTTGGCCAACGCACGCCAGTCCTTGGCCTGTGGTTCCAAGAGGGTGATCTCGATCTTCGCCACCGCCTCACCGCGCTGGCGCGAGCCGAATAGCCGCGCGGGGATCACCTTGGTGTTGTTCAGGACCAGCCGGTCACCCGGGCGGAAGATGTCAATCAGATCATGGACATGCCGGTCAGTGGTCCGGTCGCCTTCCGCCAGCAGAAGCCGCGCCGAGGTGCGCGGGCGGGCGGGCCTGGTGGCGATCAGGCCCTCAGGCAGGTCAAAATCGAAATCGTCCAGCTTCATCCACCCAGATCCTAGTCGCTGTCCTGCAGGTTCGGCGGTGCTTGCCGGAAAATTTCACGGAACATCCCCGGGGTCAGCACCGACAACGGGTTGATCGACACATCCGGCGCCTCAGCCGTGCCGGTCAGGCGGTAGTTGAAGCCGAAAAGCCCTTCGCCCCGGCGCGAAAAGATCTGACCGACCCCGTTCACAAGGTAAATGGGCGAGATGACGCCCTGCAGGTCCAACTGCCCACCGGCGGTCAGATAAAGCCCGGCAAAGGAAATGCCAAGCGATGCCCCCACGGCTGAGCCCTGGCTGATTTCCACCGCCTCGGGCGTCAGCACAAAACGCACCTCGCCGTTGTTGAAGGCGAGGCCCTCGCCATTCATCTGCTCCAAAAGGCCGACGACCGACACCGCGCTGAGGAGTTCGGCCAAAGCCGGTGCCCCCTGCACGCGCATTTTGCTGAAGCTGGCAAAGCCATTGAAATGCCCCTCAGGCCCGCGTGGGGTCAATGTCATGTCAAGACTGCCGCCGCGCCCGTTTTCAAAGATCCCGGCGGCAGCCATGATCGTGCCCGCATTGTCCGAGGTGATGCGGAACGCGCTGCCGCCGTCGGTGGGCAGAACCTCGCCGCGCATCTCTCCCCTGCCGTTGACCCCGGCGGTGAAAGTGCCCGCCATCCCGCCGCGCGTGGTGAAGCTGCCCTGCATCCCCGTCAGCGTGATCCCGCGAGAGATCACAAGTTCGACCAGCGCCAGCCGGATCGGGCCGCCGTCCCCAGCCGCATCGCCCTGGCCCTTTGGCATGGCGCGCAGATCGATCCGGCCGCCGGTGACAGCCACATCCAGCGCGCCCCCCCCTGCCGGTTCCGGTCAGGGTGACGGGGGCATCCAGCCAGTCCCCGGCGACGACACGGGAAAACCGCGCCTCGGCCAGCCCGCTGCCTTCGGCAGTGGTGATCTCGCCTTCAACCGTCAGACCCGGGGCGGACAGGACCATCCGGTCCACGACCGGTTCCCGCGTCAGGCGCGCCTCAAGGTCAAGGCTGGCGCGGGCTTTGGCCCCCTTGGACCAGCCAAGCGCGTCCAGCCGCAAGGCCAGCCCCACAAGGTTTGAGGTCAGCGTCAACTGCGGCGGCACCCCCTTGATCAACGCAATGTCAATGGCCGCCGGGCCTTCGCCCCGCACCGCGCCGTCGGGCAGTGCAATCCCAAGGTCGCGCAAAGCGGCGTCCGACAGCATCACCGTGCCGTTGACCCGCGCGCGGCCGTTCTGCTCCGGGCCAAAGCCCTGCACATAGGTCAGATCGACTGGCAGCGTGTCCAGCATCCCCGCGCCCGACAGCGACAGGCCTTCCGTATCCACCGCCACCGCGATTTCCGGCGCGCGCAGGATACGCCCCGGCACCAGCGCGGGCGAGGAGAAGTCCACGATCCGCCCGGTGACGACGAAACTGACATCCGGCAGCGTGACCTTGCCCGCCAGCGGCATGTAAAGCGTGGTGTTCAGTTCCGCCCGCCCCTCGCCCAGGTTGACCGGTTGCCCGGCCTTGGAGAAGAAGCTGAACGGCTCCTGATCCAGCAGCGACAGCGTCGCCGTCAGGGGCGAGGATGTGACCAGCGTGATCTTCGCCGTCGCCGGGCGTTGCGTGATGTCGATGACCTGAAAGACCGATCCCGCCGCCTCGATCCGGCCCCCCTCGGGCGGGACGACATGACCGCTGTCCAACTGGACGGTATAGGTCTTGCCCTCCAGCGTGGCGTGGCCGCGCGCGTCCAGAACCGGCGGCAGGGTGCGGACGAACCGCACCTCGGCCTCGGCGAATTCGTAGCCAGGGTAAGCGCGGCGCGTGCCGGGGGTCAGGCGCAGCGCGGCCTTCACATCGGTCAGCGTGGCCTGGCCCACGTTTGCGGCAAACCAGTCCCGCGTCTTCGGCACCACCGACACCGGCCATAGCTTCAAAAGGCGGTCCGCGTCGATGCGGTCAAGATCCACGTCCAGCGCCCCGGTCCAACCGCCCTGCCCCGCCTGCACCGCGCCCGACAAGAGCAGCCGTTCGCCCGCCTCAACCAGCGCCAACTGGCCGATGTCCAGGCGGAACGGATCCAGCCGCAGCCGAAGGTCCAGCGCGCCTTCGCCAAAGCGGATCGGTTCGGCAAACAGCCCCTCGGGTCGACCACCACCTCGGCAAAGCCGATCTGCGCCACGATACTGGCAGGAAGCGCCCCCGCAGCAAGTGGCGAGCCATCTGCCGCCAGAAGGTCACCGTGCCCACGCGCCTTCAGGCGCAGGGAGGCACTTTCCACCACTAGGTCCGACAGGGTCAGCCGCGCAGTCACCGGGTCAAAGCGCAGCGACATCGCCGCGCGGTCAAAGGCAATCGGGCGGGCCCCGGCTTCGGCCAGAATGCTGCCCGCCGCCAGCGACAGATCACCCGTAAGGCCAGAAACCGCGCCATCCGACCCGATCAGCGCCTCCAACCCGCCCGACAGGGGCGCATCCACCACCGCAAGCCAGGCCAGGGGCGGGGCAAGCGCTGCAAGGTCTGCCGCCGCCATGTTGTCAAGCTTCGCGCTTAGCCGGGCCGCGCCCCCGCCCTTGGTTCCCTTCATCGTCAAGGTCGCCTGCGCCGGGGTGCCCCCGTCGAGCAACGTCAGGCTCAGCTCTGCCGCGACAGTGTCGGGCTGGTTGTCGATGGTCAGCCGCCCGTCGCCCACCTGCCAGGACCGCCCGGCACGGTCATCGGTCAGGGTCAGCGTCAGGGCCTCGGCCTCGATCACCCCGCA
>JAAUPC010000136.1 GCA_012036325.1 Paracoccaceae bacterium | reverse complement strand
ATTGCCCAGCTTGGGCCGGTGATCCCCGCCGCAACCAGCGCCAGCGTAGACAGCAGCGGCGCCGCATAGGAGGCGACGCCAAGAAGCTGGATGTCGCCGCGCTTCATCCCGATATCCCAGGTGAAGAAGGCCGCCCCGACCGGCCCGATCCCCAGCGCCAACACCGCGCCCCAGCCAAGGGCGCCCACAGGCCAGACCGTGTCTTCCAGCGCCAGATGCGCCAGCGCCGACAACAGCGCTGTTGCAAGGCAAAAGACCGTGACGCTTTCCGTCGGCACATCCCCAAGCCGCCGCGACAGGACGGAATACCCCGCCCAAGTCAGCGCACACAGGAAGGCAAGGCCAAGACCCAGCGCAGAGCCCTCACCCCCTTCGCGGCCCAGAACGATCACCGCCGCCCCGGCAAAGGCGATCAACGCGCCCAAGACATGCGGCGCGCGCAACCTCTCACCCGGCAAAAGGCCGGACAGAAGCACGATGAACAGAGGCCAAAGGTAGGCAATCAGCCCCGTCTCGGCGCTGGGCGACAGGCGGAAGGCGGTGAAGTACAAGAGGTGATAGCCAAACAGCCCAAACGTGCCGAAAGCGTAAACCTTCCAGCTGACGGCCCGCAGCACGCCAAACCCCCGGCGTGCGGTCCAGACCAGCCCGATCATCCCGCCGACCCCGAAACACAGCGCGTTCAAAAGCAGCGGCGGCACCGGCGCGCTGCCAATGGTGAACAGCGCCAACAGCGACCACATCAGAACCGCCGTAAAGCCGATGGCGGTCGCCTTGGACTGAGTCATCGCTTGCCTGTCTTCCGTTGCGCCTGTCCGGTACGCTCTGCCAGCAGTCGGCGTGCAAGATCAAGCCTTTGCCGGTGCTCAGCATGGAGGTAACCCCGCGCGAATGCCCGCTGATACAGCAACATATGCAGCGGCCGCGCGTTCATTTCGGTGATGACCGGACCCCGCTCCGTCAGAACCACGTCCCACCCGATCAGCGCATGCCCGGGAAACAGCCGATGCCCGGTCAGGCATATGTCAACAATCCTGGGCCACCACGGAAGGGTGAACCCCAAAAGCGGCATCGACGGTGTGACCAGACTATGAGTCAGGGTCTTGCCGTTATGCATCAAGCCTTGCTGCGCCCGCAGGATCCTGCCTGAAGCATCCACAGCGCAGAAGACGTTCGGACGATCCAGGATCGTGGCGTCCACCCAGGCGCCGACAGGCGGATGCCGCCAGGCCGCATACATCAGTTGCGGCCCGCCCTCCTCCCAAAGACTGGTCACCCGGATCGACCCGACACCCGGCCCGATCATCGCCTCGATCTCCGGCGGCTGGCGCAACTGTTCCTGGATCAGCCAGCCTCGGGGGAAGGCCTTGGCGACAGCTTCGGCCAGGGCAGGGGCTGTCACCGCACGGTCGCCAATATCGATCCCGCCCTCCGCTGTGCGCAGCGGAATGGAGCCTAGCGCCCGCGCGCCAATGTTCGGCTTGCCAAAGGCAGGCAGGTTTCCCGGGTCCGACAGCCAGCGCGCCAAAGCCTCAGGCGTGGTAAGGGTGTCCTTGCCAAGAGCGGTGAAGGCACCAAAGGCCGCTTTCAGCGTTGGCACCGACAGACCGTTGGCCGTAAGCACCAACGACGACAGATACTTGTCATCCATCAATGCCGTCTGGTTCATTGGCCCCGTTGCGATCAACCCTTCCGGAAGCCGCTGGCTGATCTTCTTGCCGATCACGGCTTGGCGGTCTTCTGGCGTGCCGATCCAACCGCCCAGTTCAAAATACTCACGCAGGCTCAGCCTCCGAGGCCCGAAGACCGCGCGCGACATGTCCAGCACAATTGAGGCGGGCGTTTGGCCGGTGACCTCGGCCACGCGAGTCACGGCGGCAAGTGCGTCCAGAGGGGCCGCCGGTATGTCGGTCTGCAGGATCGGGCGGGCGGTCAAATCCGCACCCCCTTGATTGGCAGCTTCACCCCGTTCAGCGCCAGCGCCTCACGGTATTTCGCCTTGAACGCCTCATTCAGCAAGCCCTGCCCCATCGCTTTTTGCACCAGCCCGGCCAAGGGGTTGGGGTTCAGCTCGTTCAGGATCGGGCCCGTGTCGGTCAGGATCACGTCTGACCCCAGCACGCCAAGGTGCGGGAACAGCCGATGCGCGTCCAAGGCCAGTTCCACCGCCTTGGCAAAGTCCGGCAGCACGGCCCCCGGCAGCTCCGCCCCCGTCACATGACTGTGCATGAGGTCCTTGCCGATCGGTTCGCTGAGCAGTTGCGCGCGGCGGATCTGCCCGGTTTCAAGATCGATGATCGCCGCCGCGTTCGAGCCTGACAGCGCGCCATCCACCATCGCCCCCGGACCCGGCAGCTTCAGCATGGCATAAAGGGGCGTGGGCCCGCCCGCAAACCGCAGGCTTAGCACCCGCAGCGTGCCGACAATCGGGCCAATCAGGCGCGCAAGGTCAGGGTGGGGCCGCAGGAGCGTCTGGAACAGATAGCCAGCCGGATAATCCCGCGCGATTTCCTGCGCCAGCCGCCGCACCGGAACGCGCGTGCCATCGCCCAGACGCAGCATATCCCCGTCCCGGTTCAGAAAGCTGGCCGCCCCCACGCCCAGCGACGACCCGTCCGGTTTGCCGAACAAGGGAAAGCGGCCCTCGGCGCGCAGGAACTGCTCAACCGCCTCTGGCCCCACCAGCACCTCGCAGGGTAGCTGGGCAGGGGTTGCCCGCGCCACCGCAACCGTCGTGGCACAGGGCAGGCCCATGCCGCGCAGCAACACCGCGCTCAGCAGTTTGCTGTTCATCAGCCCGTAGACCGCATGCTCCAGCGTTGGCTGCAGCTTGGCGTTCAGGCGGCTGATCTCATACTCGCTGACAAAGGCGGCGCGGTCGGCCTCTGACAACTCGGGCCGGTACAGCCCCAGAAGGAAGTAATCCTGCGCGCTCAGGCGTTGAGGGCCTATCCGCCGCCGCACCACATCCGCCGCAATCCGGAACGGGGACACGCCCCGCGCCTGCGCCGCAAAGGTCAGCTGCGCCTGAATGTCGATGGTTTTGGGCTTTGCCCGTGCCGTCAGAACCTTCGCAGTGGCGGCAGGGGGCGTCGAGGGCATCTTGCTGTCCTGTCAGTCAGGGGTTGGGTGCTACACGGCGCGACCAACTAACAGGGAACGGCGGGGCCTGCCAAGCCGGGCAGGCCCCGGTATTGGGGGCGTCAGACGAAGAACTGACCGCCGTTCGCGGAAATCGTCGATCCGGTGATGAAGCCCGCATCGTCCGAGGCAAGGAAGGCCACGATCCGCGCAATCTCCTCCGGTTCACCCAGACGGCCGACCGGGATTTGCGGGATGATCCGCTCGGCCAGCACCTTTTCATCAATCGCACGCACCATTTCGGTGCCGATGTAGCCTGGACAAATGGCGTTCACGGTGATTCCAGCGCGCGCGCCTTCTTGCGCAAGGGCCTTGGTGAACCCCAGGTCGCCCGACTTGGCCGCCGAATAGTTCGCCTGCCCCGCCTGCCCCTTCTGCCCGTTGATGCTGCTGATGTTGATGACCCGGCCGAACTTGCGGTCACGCATGCCGGACCAGACCGGATGCGTCATGTTGAAAAGGCCGGAAAGATTGGTGTCGATCACCTCTTTCCACTGGCCGGGGGTCATCTTGTGGAACATCGCATCGCGGGTGATCCCGGCGTTGTTGACCAGCACCTCGACCGGGCCCACCTCGGCCTCGACCTGTGCGATCCCGGCGACGCAGGCGTCATAATCGGCGACCGACCATTTGTAGGTCGGGATTCCGGTTTCCTTGGTGAAGGCCGCCGCCGCCTCATCATTGCCGGCATAGTTTGCCGCCACCTTGTATCCCGCCGCCTTCAGGGCCACCGAAATTGCGGCTCCAATCCCCCGTGAGCCACCCGTCACCAGTGCTACGCGCGCCATCTACCTTCTCCTCCTCAGGGATGCCTTGGTATGCTTTGAAATAGTGTTACTGAAACGAAATCAGGCGCGCAAGATTATTGCGCGCCTAATTCGAGTCCTTTGCTGGAAAGGCTCAGGCGCGCTCGATGCACATGGCGACACCCATGCCGCCACCGATGCATAGGGTGGCAAGGCCCTTCTTCGCCTCGCGCCGGGCCATTTCGTGGATCAGCGTGTTCAGGATGCGGCATCCGCTGGCGCCGATCGGGTGGCCAATGGCAATCGCGCCGCCGTTCACGTTCACGATGGCCGGGTCCCAGCCCATGTCCTTGTTCACCGCGCAGGCTTGCGCCGCGAAAGCCTCATTCGCCTCAACGAGATCAAGGTCGCCGACCTTCCAGCCCGCCTTGGTCAGGGCCTTGCGGCTGGCATGGATCGGGCCGACACCCATGATCGACGGATCAAGCCCGGCGGTGGAGTAGCTGGCGATCCGCGCCAGAACCTTTAGCCCGCGCTTGGCCGCTTCTTCCTCGCTCATCAGGACCACCGCCGCCGCGCCGTCATTCAGCCCCGAAGCGTTGCCAGCGGTGACCGAGCCGTCCTTGGTGAAGGCTGGCCGCAGTTTCTGCATGCTTTCCAGCGTGGCACCATGGCGGATGTATTCGTCCTGATCGACCAGGATGTCGCCCTTCCGGGTCTTCACCGTGTAGGCGATGATCTCATCCTTGAACTTGCCGGCCTTTTGCGCCGCTTCGGCCTTTTGCTGGCTGGCCAGCGCGAATTCGTCCTGCATGTCGCGGCTGATCTGCCACTGGTTGGCAACGTTTTCCGCCGTCTGGCCCATGTGATAGCCGTTGAAGGCGTCCCAGAGGCCGTCCTTGATCATGCTGTCGATGAAGTTGAGGTCGCCCATCTTCTGCCCGGCGCGCAGATGCGCGACATGGGGGGAAAGGCTCATGCTTTCCTGGCCACCCGCAACCACGATCCGCGCATCGCCCAGTTGCACATGCTGCGCGCCAAGCGCCACGGCCCGCAGGCCCGACCCGCAGACCTGGTTCAGCGACCAGGCGCTGGCTTCTTTCGCAAGGCCCGCCTTGATATGCGCCTGCCGGGCGGGGTTCTGGCCCTGGCCTGCCGTCAGCACCTGGCCCAGGATCGTCTCTTCGACCTCGGCCTTGTCGATCCCGGCGCGGGCGACGACCGCCTCGATCACCGCGGCCCCCAGATCATGCGCCGGAGTGGCCGCGAAGGCCCCGTTGAAGCTGCCCACGGCAGTGCGGCCCGCCGCCACGATTACGACATTGGTCATCTGAAGCTCTCTCCCGTTACGCCCGTGCGTTGAACCTGCGGCCTTGCGGCCCTGCGGCATGGCCCTTGCCCTAAACGGCCAAAGTCCTTTGCGCAACACTGTTGGCGCAACCATCGAATTGCAACGCAAATCCTGGGCCGGATTGTACCGGAACGCTGGGTGGGGGAGGGGGGCTACTTCGCCTCAGTCTCTGCCGGGGGGCCGCCCAGATTGGGGCGACCGTTCCGGAAGGCGCGGAAATCGGGTGTCACCGTGGGGCCCCGAAGAGATAGCCCTGCATGCAGCCCACGCCCGCCTCACGCAGCCAGTTTGCTTCACCATCCGTCTCAACCTCTTCGGCGACGATGTACATTCCCATCTCTTGCGCCACGGCGATGGCGGCCCGCGCCATGGCCTGCTGATCAGGCTGCTTGTCCACTTCGCGCACCAGCACGCCGTCGATCTTGGCAATCTCGAACTTCAACTCGCGCAGCAGGCGGAGCGAGGTCATGCCCGCGCCGAAATCATCCAGCGCGAAGACGATGCCATGTTCCCGCATTTCGGCCATGAAGGGTTTCAGCACATCCGGCACCTGCAGGGCCGAGGCTTCGTTGATTTCCAGGATCAGGTTATAGCCCAGCCGCGGCACTTCGCGCAGGGCCTTGCGCAAGACCGCCACCCAGGGCCGATAGCCGACCGATCGCGCCGACATGTTCACCGACACCCGGATCTGCGGATTGCGCTGCATCGCCATCAGGCCCATCTGCAGCGCGGCGCAGTCAATCTCACGACCCAACTCCTGCTGTTCGACGGCGCCCATGAAATCCCGCGCGGGAATCACCTGATCGCGCAGGTTCAGAAGGCGGATGTAGCCTTCGAAAAACCCCACGATCGACGGGTCCGCCGCATAGACCACCGGTTGGAACGCCAGCCGCATCCGCCTTTCGCGCAAGGCACTGGCCACAAGCGCCAGCGTCTCACGGTCCTGGGCCGAGATGGCGGCATCCAGCAGGCTGGCCGAAGCAGGGTCGAGGTCGAACTTCGACGGCGGTGTCTTGTCCTTCATGAAACTCATGCGCATGCCCCGGACGCTGATCAATGACCGTAACCTAGGCGCGCAACAGTAAAGGAACCGCTAACCTTCGAATTTTACTTAAAACTTTCCCACTTTCGCTGCACGCGCCACCCCCGCCCCCCTGCCGTTGGCACCCGCGTTCTGCCCCTTGGCCTTTGCCCGCCCAACCGCCATATAAGGGCGAAACAGCCACCATGAGGGATATCATGCTGAGTCTGGGTGAAAAACCGCAGCCCCAAGCCGATCTGATCAAGGACACGACCGAGGCCAGCTTCATGGCCGACGTGATCGAAGCCAGCCAGACCGTGCCGGTGATCGTTGACTTCTGGGCCACCTGGTGTGGCCCCTGCAAGACCTTGGGCCCGATGCTGGAGACCGCGGTCACCGCCGCCGCAGGCAAGGTGCGCATGGTCAAGGTCGACGTCGACAAGAACCAGCGCATCGCGGCACAGTTGCGCATCCAGTCGATTCCCACAGTCTACGCCTTCTGGCAGGGCCAGCCGGTCGATGGCTTTCAGGGTGCCGTGCCTGCCTCGGAACTCAAGGCCTTCGTTGACCGTGTCTCGGCCCTTGGCGGGGATGGCGGCCTGGCCGACGCCCTGCAAGCGGCAGAAGATATGCTGACCGAAGGCGCCGCCGCCGATGCCGCCGAAACCTTCGCCGCGATTCTGGAGGAAGAGCCGGAAAATTCCGCCGCCTACGGTGGCCTCGTCCGCGCGCAGCTGGCCCTGGGTGACCTTGACCAGGCCGAAACCCTCTTGTCCGCCGCCCCAGCCGCCATCGCAAAGGCCAAGGAACTGGACGCCGCCCGCGCCCAGCTGGAACTGGCCCGACAGGCCGCCAATGCGGGACCTGAGGCCGAGCTTCGCGCCGCTGTTGACGCCAACCCCGCCGACCATCAGGCCCGGTTTGACCTTGCGGCAGCCCTTCTCGCCGCTGGCAACCCGGCCGAGGCGGTGGATCAGCTGCTGGAACTTTTCCGCCGTGACCGCGAATGGAACGACGGTGCCGCCAAATCCCAGCTTTTCACCATCTTCGAAGCGTTGAAGCCGCAAGATCCCATCGTCCTGTCCGGTCGGCGCCGGCTGTCGTCAATGATATTTGCCTGAACCCAACCCCGGGCTACCTGAGTGCCATGATAAACGCGGCCGACCTGCCGGATACCATTCCGGTCTTCCCCCTGCCCGGGGCGCTGATGCTCCCCCGGGCGCGTCTTCCGCTGCACATCTTTGAGCCGCGCTATCTGGCGATGATCGAAGATTGCATGAAGACCAAGCACCGCCTGATCGGCATGATCCAGCCGCGCGAAACCCCAGCCTCAGGCAACCGGCCCGCTGAAAAGCGGCTGCAAGCCATAGGCTGCGCGGGTCGCCTGACCGGGTTTTCCGAAACCGAGGATGGGCGTTACATGATCACCCTTGCCGGGGCCTCACGCTTTCGGGTCAAGGAAGAGGTGCAGGGGTTCACCCCATACCGCCGTTGCCTTGTCGACTGGGCCCCCTTCACCCGTGACCTTGGCCCGACCGAGGATGACCCCGGTTTCCGCCGGGGCGAATTCATGGCGCTGCTTGGCCGCTATTTCGTGAAGATGGACCTCTCCACCGACTGGGACAGCCTGAAAGAGGCTGAGCCTGAGTTGCTGATCAACTCGCTCTCCATGTTGTGCCCCTTCTCGCCCGAAGACAAGCAAGCGCTTCTGGAAGCCCCCACCCTTGACACCCGGCGTGAGACTTTGGTGACCCTCATCGAATTCGCCCTGCGTGGCGGGGCCGATGAAGAGATGATGCAGTGACTGAAACGCCCCAGTCTTCAGGGCCCCAGTCTTCAGGGGCACAGCCCTCCGTGCCGCAGACCCTGCCCCAGAGCTTGCCGCAGCAGGCCACGGTGACCGACAGGCGCATGCTGGAAACGCTGGTCTGCCCGGTGACCAATGCCGTCCTGACCTATGACGCCGACCGGCAAGAGCTGATCTCGAAAGCCGCCCATCTGGCCTTCCCGATCCGGGATGGCATCCCCGTCATGCTGGTCAGCGAAGCGCGTGAGCTGGACTGACCCAGCCAATGGCTACCGCCGCTCTGGAGCAGCAGGTCAGGCGCCAGCTGGGCGCAAGGCTTGGGTTTATTGACCTGCCACTGTTCTTTCATCCAACTACGACCGGAGCCCGGTGGTCAATTACGCCGTTTGGCGCGGGTTGAGCAATCGCCCGGCGCGCGGAACTCTCATCGCGTGCAGCGGGACGGGCGATTGCGGTGGTCAGGTGCAGGGCGAAACCTGCGGGGGTCTGGTAGCCGAGGGCCGAATGGGGCCTTGCGGTGTTGTAGTCGGTGACCCAGGCCGCGATCAGATCG
>JAAUPC010000135.1 GCA_012036325.1 Paracoccaceae bacterium | reverse complement strand
GATGTCCGCAACCTGGCCTTTCGGCTTGACGCCCATGGGCCCCTTGAGTAGACCCACGCCCGGCGGGCGACGAGCTGCAAGGTGCGGCAGGGGACTGTAACTCCCCCGGGGCGACCCACGCCTGGTTCGATTCCAGGGTCGCCCACCATTGTCCTTCAGATAATGGTTGCTCGCACGGTGCTGGTGGATGGCATCGGCAGGACATGCCGCATGATGGGCAGAGGCCCGGCTGCCGGTCTTCCCTGACTTTCGCCTGCACAAAGGCGGCGGACCCACCGGCGGCAAGGCCCGCATGCACAAGTGCCAAAGGGCATCGGGCACGGTCTTCATCGGGCGGCCCGCCGGGCGGTGTTCGTGCGGCAGGGAAAAGCGGAATTCGTCCTGGTCGTCTTCGATAGCCTTCAGCGCGGTCGGTTCGACGCTGGTCTGCACGGCGCGGGTCGGAGACCCAGGTGTCACGCTGCGCCTCGCCCTGCACGGCCTGATGGGCCAGACGCCAGCCATGCCCGCCACCTTCGCCACTCTCTGCCCGCAGGCTGATGCTGCAGAAAGAGGTGCGCTTGCCGGGGACCGGGCTGACGAGGGGTACCCCGCCGATCGTATGGGTAAGTGGGCCGTTGACGCTGGTGTGGATGCCGACTTCGGCCAATGCAGCACTGGCACGCGACGGTCGAAATCGATGATCCCCTAGCGGTTCGGTCAGGACATCATCGGTTGGTGGACGCCCATCATCGCGCCGACCCTTGGTCACCCGGTAGCCGCAGGCGTTCATCGCGATATCGCAGACGGTATCGCAAGGGCCTTGCAAAGCTTGATCGAATGGCTTGTCAGCACAACCATCGCCGGCGTCATGCCGAAGCCGGTCACCTGCGCTGCCGATGACCACAACCCGGGTTTGGTTTTTATCGCAACACGCCTGCCGCTTGCCGCTTGCCGCTTGCCGCAAAATCAAGCGCGACGGCGGTAGGTTTCGTCCTCCAAAGCCCCGGATCATTCAAGCAAAAGGAAGACAGTCGTCCAAGACTGTGAACGCACCGATTCTGCGTTGTCAGGCCAATGCGGATCGCCCCCTATGGGACGTGGAACGGAGGCGCTGGATGAACGACGAACGAGCCGGGCGAAGATGCGGCGGTCGGGCAGACCGTTTGGCCAAGCGTGCCCGTCCGCCCGGGGTCAACCCCTGCCCGCCCGGACAGCGCGGCAGGCAGTACCGCCCGCTGTCCGACAGCGACAGGGCGGCGATCCATGCAACCGCCTTGCGCCTTCCGTCAGGCCTGGACGGGGGAGAGATGAACGAGGTTCCCTCCCCGCTGCGCGACCTTTGCGACGTCATCCGGCTGCAGGACGCCTTGACCGCCGTCAGCTGGTTTACGCTTTGCTGCATCGCGACCGACCTGCCGGATATCGATGACCTTCACGAAAGCACCGTCTTTGCGCTGCTGAAGGGCACGGCGGCACCGGTCGCCACCGCTTTCACCGGCGATGATCCTGTCGCCCCGATCCTGCGCATGGTGGATTTTGGCCCTGGGGGTGACAGGGCCGCTGACCTGCTCCGCGCCCCAGCGTTCCTGAAGGGACATATTTCGCCGATGATATCGCCCATGCGCTATGGCGAGGATGCGGTAGTGGTCACCCATGCGTGCATTAAGCATGGCATTCCCGTTTCATGCATCATTGCCGCGCAATCGCGGGCCACGTCGCCCGCGACGTTGGCCGGGTTCCTGGCGCAGTCGCTGGCCGAGACACGCGCCAGCCTGATGAAGGTCACTGGCACCAAGCCCGGCCACCGGATGGTGTTTATGAACTGGCCCCTGGTGGTGGGCTTGCGGACCGGGTCTTTCGTGGGCGGCGGGGGCGCGATCAGCGGGATGAACGCGGCCTTGGCACTGATCTTCAACTGGCTGGGGCTGCCGTCGGGCGGGAACCTGACCGCCGACCACCCGCGCACGATGGCTTCGCTTCCAGGGGCCAGGTCCGAGGCCGTCATTCTGAATGACAAGATGCAGTTCCTGGTCTGCCGCACCCCGCAGGGGGCAGAGGTGAACGACGAAGCGCTGGGATATGAGGCGATCCGTAAGGCAGATCTTGGTCCCAGCCGTTTCCTGGGTGGCGCGCATACCATCGCGGCCATGCAGCGCGATCACGTCTTTCCCACCTTCGCAGACCGCGACGCGCGGGTGATACGGGACGAAAAGGGTCGGCCAGATGCCTGGGGCCGGGCGAAACTTGCCGCCCGCCGAGCGCTGGAAATGCACCACCCCGCCTATCTTTCGCCCAGCGCCGAAGCCCGGATGCAGGGCAAATTCCCGATCTGGCTGGAGGCGCCATGACGCTGACTTATCTCAAGCGCGGTCAGGCCCCTGCGCCGGCCGCGGCGGTGGACCTGTCAGGTTCGGTCGCGGCCCTGCTGGCCGAGTTGGAAACCGGGCGCGAGGCGGTGGCGCTGCGCTTGTCGCATGAGCTTGACCGCTGGCAGGGAGACATCCTGGTGTCAGATCATGCCATCGCCGAGGCCTGCGCGCGGGTGCCACAGCGGTTGAAGGACGACATCGCCTATGCGCAGGAAAACATCGCGCGGTTTGCCCAAGCGCAACGTGACAGCATCCGCGAGACCGAGGTGGAACTGCGCCCCGGGCTGACGGCCGGGCAACGGCTGATCCCGGTCAATGCGGCGGGCTGTTATGTGCCGGGCGGCGCTATAGCCATATCGCCAGCGCGATGATGACGGTGACGACGGCCAGGGTTGCGGGGGTGCGCCATATCACTGCCGTGTCGCCGCCCCGGGCAGATGCCCCGGCCGGGATCCCGGATGCGATCCTTTACACCCTTCACCACTGTGGCGCTGACCGGATCCTGGCGCTTGGCGGCATTCAGGGCGTTGCGGCCCTGGCTTTCGGACTCCTCGGCCTGCCGGCGGCCGACATCCTTGTCGGCCCCGGCAACCAGTATGTGGCCGAGGCCAAGCGCCTGCTTTACGGTCGTGTCGGCATCGACATGGTGGCAGGTCCGACCGACAGCATGGTGATCGCGGATGCAACCGCCGACCCCGCGATCGTCGCCTGGGACCTGATTGGCCAAGCCGAGCATGGCACGAACTCTCCGGTCTGGCTGGTCACTGACAGCCCGGCCCTGGCGGCAGAGGTTGCCCGCCTTGCGCCCCTTTGTGCGGCCGAGTTGCCAGAGCCGAACCGCGCGGCGGCCGAAGGGGCCTGGACCGCCCTTGGCGAGATCATCCTGTGCGACGGACCCGAGGCGATGGCCGCCATCGCCGACCGCATTGCACCCGAACATCTGCATGTGCAGGCCGCGAACCTTGACTGGTGGAAAGCTCGGCTGTCGGCCTATGGCAGCCTGTTCCTGGGCGCGGAAAGCACCGTGGCTTTTGGTGACAAGGCGGCAGGGACAAACCATGTGCTTCCGACCAGCGGGGCCGCGCGCTATACTGGGGGCCTTTCGGTCCACAAGTTCCTGAAGACCGTGACCTGGCAACGGGTGACGGTCGAAGCCCTGCCGCGTCTGGCCGCTGTGACCGCAAGCATCAGCCGGTTCGAGGGGATGGAGGGCCACGCCCGCACCGCCGACATCAGGCTGGAGAAGTTCCTGCGCTGAATTTCGGCGCTTTTCGCCCCTTGGCCGCGCGCCCGGGGGTTTCACACCCCCGGACCCCCGTGGGATATTTGTCGACGAAGAATGTCCAGAGGATACCAGATGCAGCTTTCCCGTTTCCCCCGTATCCGCCTTGGCCATCTGCCGACGCCGCTGGAACATATGCCACGCCTGTCGGCGCTGCTGGGACCGGAGATCTGGATCAAGCGTGACGATTGCACCGGCCTGTCGACTGGCGGCAACAAGACGCGAAAGCTTGAATTCCTGATGGCCGAGGCGGTGGCGATGGGTGCGGATATCGTGCTGACGCAAGGGGCCACGCAGTCGAACCACGCCCGCCAGACGGCGGCGGCAGCGGCCAAGCTGGGGATGGATTGCCATATCCTGCTGGAGGACCGCACCGGCTATAACGAGCCGAACTATCGGTTGAACGGCAATGTCTTGCTGGATGTGCTGCACGGGGCGACGATTGAACACCGTGGCCCTAGGCTGGACATGAATGCCGAGATGTTCGCGGTGGCTGAGCGGATGAAGGCCGAAGGGCGCAAGCCCTATGCCATCGTCGGTGGGGGGTCGAACGCGACCGGGGCGCTTGGTTATGTGAATTGCGCGCTGGAACTTCTGGGCCAGATGGTGGATCGGGGCTTGGTCTTTGACCAGATGGTCACGGCCACGGGCTCGGCGGGCACGCATGCCGGGCTGATCGTCGGGCTGAAAGCGTTGAATGCGCAGCTGCCGCTTCTGGGCATCGGGGTGCGCGCGCCGAAAGAGGTGCAGGAGGGCAATGTCTTCCGGCTGGCACAGGCGGTGGAAGAGAAGATCGGCGTGCAGGGCCTGGTTGCGCGCGAGGATGTGGTGGCGAACTGCGACTACATCGGCAAGGGCTATGGCATTCCGGCCGAGAGCACGCTAGAGGCCATCGACATCTTCGCACGGCAAGAGGCGATCCTGCTGGACCCGGTCTATTCCGGCAAGGGGGCGGCGGGGCTGATTGACCTGTGCCGCAAGGGGCATTTCGGGAAAGGCCAGCGCATCGTCTTCCTGCACACCGGCGGGGCGATCGGCCTGACCGGCTATACCCACGTCCTGCCCCACGCATGAGAACGGTCGGCATCCTGGGCGGCATGGGGCCGGAGGCGACGGTGCTCTTGATGCAGCGCCTGTTGCAGGCCGTGAAGGCAAGGGATGATGCCGACCACATCCCCCTGATCGTGCACCAGAACCCCGCCGTCCCCAGCCGGATCAAGCGGCTGGTTGAGGGGGTGGGCGAAGACCCCGGCCCGGTGCTTGCCGCAATGGCCCGGGACTTGCAGGCCGCCGGGGCTGAAGCGCTGGCCATGCCTTGCAACACCGCCCATGCCTATGCGCCGCAGATCATTGCCGCGACGCCCCTGCCCTTCCTTGACATGCGGGCGGCGACCGTGGCGGCACTGCCGAAAGGCCGGGTGGCGATGCTTGCCTCACCCGCCGTGCGGATCACGGGGGCCTTTGACGCCCATTTCGCGGCGGCAGGCATCACGCCGGTCTGGCCGGAAGACGAAGCCCCGGTCCTGGCCCTGATCCGCCGCGTCAAGACCGGCGACACCGGGCCAGAGGCGCATCAAGCCATGGCCGCGCTGGCCGAGGCGGCGGAGGGGCCATTACTTGTCGCCTGCACCGAACTTTCGCTGTTGACCGGGGCGCTGCGTGGGCCGTTCACGGACAGTCTGGATTGTCTGGTGGGGGCCATACGGAAGTATGCGCAGGGGTAAGCGCGACCATGCAAGGTCGGGGCGCGGCACTGACACCTAGGGCTTTGGACCAACTGAGCCTGTCGGCTTGGCTGACCTGAAAACACCGTCCCAAAGCCCGACCGTCCTGCGGTCTTGCACAGTAGCCATCCGCTCCAGCAATCCCTGCTCCCAGTGCCCTGGCTGCTTTCGCGCATTCTGCAAGGCCGTCGAGAAGGCCCTGATTGCCTCTGTGTCCCGCCCGAGCCCTGCCAACAGGATGCCCCGTTCCAGCTGGACCCTGGCCCGCTTTGCCGCTTCGGTTGGCAATGCATCCAGCCACCCGCCGACCGTCAACGAGATGGTGCAGAACCGAAGCCTTGTTGCATCGTCACGCCGGTCATTCAGGCAAGCGCTTGCTGTCAGTCCGGTAGTCATGCCGCCAAGCCACAGCCCAAGGACGGCAAAGGCGACAGTCGGCAGGACATAACGTCTTAATTTTCCTGGTGCTGCTTCTGTTTGCGATTGCATACCCTACCCTGCTATGCGGACCCGACCAGCAAATGCCTCTCACCGTTGCTGGTCAAGCATCCTTCAGTGCTGGTCCAGAGGGGGGTATCCGGCGCACCTTTGGCACACAGTTTTCATGGGCACCCCCTCCTACCCCTCCTCTTCTGCCACCTCGATCGCCCCCTCGAACCCCGGCGCGATGGCGGCGAAGTGGGGCACCAGCACATCGCGCAAGATGCGGCGGCAGTCACGGGCCAGGGCTTCGGGCAGATGGCCCAACTCTTCCGCGCGGGCAACAAGGTGGATGTGCCGGGTTTCGCCAGCAAAGGGCAAAGGCAAGACATCAAGCATCGGGATGAACCTTTCGGCGTCCAGAAGGTTCAGGGGTGTCGTCAGCGTCCACCCGCCGGTCTGCACCACCATGGCCAGGACCGACCGCGTCGCCTCGAACGCAAAGCGGCGGGGGACGTTCAGCTTCACCCGCTTCAGGTGCTGGGCGACCTTCTGGCCGATGGGCATCGTCTCGGAATACTGGACGAAGGGCAGCCGGCCCAAGGCCTCGCGCACGTCCTGACCGGGCTTGATCGCCCCTTTCGCGGTCAGCAGGACAAACGCCTCACGCAGGATCGGGACGGACTGGAAGGTCGTGCTGTCGGCCGGCAGAAGGGCCGTGACGCCAATATCCGCCTCACGCGATTGCAAGCGGTCGATGATCTGGTCGGAGCCCCCGGAAAAGGCATGGACAAAACACTTGCGGAACCGCTGCTGCAGCGCCGAGACAAGGACCGGCGTGAGCGAGGCGTCAAGATCGTCGATGATGGCAAGGTTAAGCTTCGGCAGGCTGGTCAGGCTGATTTCGGCCAGTTCGGCCTGGGCTTCGGACACGACCGACAGGATGCGGTGGGCATGGGCGCGCAGGACCTGACCGGCGGGGGTCAGCGTCACGGGCTTCGCGCGACGGTCGAATAGTTTCGCGCCGATGGCCGCCTCAAGCGCAGTGATGTGCTGGCTTACGCCCGAGGACGATCCGCCGATCCGCTGGGCGGCCCCGGCGATGGACCCGGCTTCCTCCAACGCCACGAAGACACGCAGGCCGCGAAAGGTAAGCTCGGTCGGCAGGCGAGGGGTGTCGGGCATCAACGGTTCCTTTTTGCGCAACCCTAGCCGTCATTCGCACTTGCGGAAACTGCCCTGCACGATGCGGTCGATCACCCTGACGCAGAGGAGGACGGCCAGACCCGGCAAAAGCCCCTGGCCCTTGGCCGGATTTTGCAGAGAGGTGAGGACGACCGACCCCAGGGCCTTGCGCGGCGATCACGACCGTGGACAGGCAAATCAAGCTGGTCTGGTTGATCCCCGCAAGGATGGATGCCTTGGCGGGCGTCCCGACCTTGGCGGCGAACGGGTCGTTGTGGTCTTGCTGGTTCGCCAAGCAGGCCCAAGGGTGGATAGGCATCGAAACACTGTCCGCTACTGCGAAGATCACCGGGTTGGTCCCGGTCTGCAAATCGGCCGTCAGACCGAGGGATTTCTCGACGACATCCCTGATCACCTTGGCCGTGGCGATGACGGAAGGCCCGTTCGGTACGCCAATGACGATGTCGGCCGCAAAGGCCGAGACAGAGAAGGCAAGCGCGGTGGCGACGGCCGACCCCGGTCACACGGGCGGTCGGCTCCATTGGATTTCGGGCCTGACCAAAGGAATCAGTCGCAAAACGCCTCGCTTCGTGTAATGTTAAGCTTATTAACACCGAAGGATGGCGCCCCGATGGATCGTCGCAGCTTCACGCTTGGCCTTGCGGCCGGGCTTGCCAGCCCCCTGCCCGGCTTTGCCCAGACTGCCCCCGCCTACCGCGGCCCAAATGTCATACTGGTGCGCTTTGGCGGCGGGGTGCGGCGGGCGGAAACCATAGATGAGGCGGCGACCTGGGCCCCCTACCTGCGCCACAGCCTTGCCCCGCGCGGCACCTTCATTCCCGACCTCAGAATCGACAAGCTGGAGGGGGTGAACACCAGCCACGCCGAGGGCACGCTGAACCTTCTGACCGGCCGCTATCTGGCCTACCGCGACGCGAGCGCCCTGTTGTCCGACCGGCTGGAACCTACGGAGCCGACGCTTTTCGAATACCTCCGCCGCGCCTTCGACATCCCGTCACATGAGGTGCTGCTGATCAACGGTGAGGACCGCCCGCAGGAGGAGTTCTTCACCTTCGGCGCGGGCGACCATTTCGGCGGCGATGAAGGTGTTGCTGTTGGGCCCCGGCCAGATCAACGTAGTCGTTCGGCCACGGGTAGTCCTTGACCGCCTGCAGCACCTTGTCCGGATCGTCGAGCTTCACCCACAGGCAGGCCGGATGCGCCGCACCGCCCGCCACCACCTTGAAGCCCTTGAACGCCGCCGGCTGGAAGACCCCGACGCCGGAGTAGTAGCCGAGCAGAACGAAGCCGCCCACACCCAACGCCGGGAGCAAGAGCCACCATAGACGAGAGCGCCTCTTGTGAAGGCCGATCGCCTTGGCGACCTCTTTTTTGTTTCTCGCTCTTTGTGTCGAGGCTTGTCTGTTGCTTTTGTGCCATCGTGGCGACCATCGCCGATGCGCACCGTCGCAACCAGCCCTGCCTCGTCGGCACCACGTCGATCGAGAAGTCCGAGCAGCTGTCGGAGCTCTTGAAGGACAAAGGCGTACATCGAAGCACTCGGCAAGCGCCTGAAGGAACAGGCGCTGCGCTTCACCAGCGCCAAGGAAGCCGAGATCAAATCCTATTTCGAGGACATCGGGTCTACCTCACCGATAC
>JAAUPC010000134.1 GCA_012036325.1 Paracoccaceae bacterium | reverse complement strand
AACGTGCCTTCTGACATCCCGTGCTTGCGGCAGAGATCGGCGCACTTCGCGCCAGCCTCATGCTCCTGCAAGATCCCGATGATCTGCTCTTCGCTTCGTATCGTTCGCTTCATCGTCCGTCCCTTCCTTGGGGCGGACTCTAGTCGCAGATGGAGGAAAAAACCCGTGGCAGGTCACACGGTCCCGGCATTCGGTGCCCAAGAGAAGATCGGCACCGGTGCTGCCTTCGAACTGATTTTCGACGACGGTCACGAAAGCGGTCTGCGCGACTGCGTTCACTCCATCCGTCACCTGGTAGGAAATCTGCACGGTCCCCAGCTTATCGGTGTCAGCGACAAAGCGGACGCTGCCGGGCTTTGCCTGAAGCGCACCGGATGAAACGCTGGCCCTGGTCACGGTGAGAGGGTCGCCATCGGCATCGCTGCTGTTCGCCATCAGGCTGGACAGCGCGATGGCCAGACCTCAAACCGCCAACTATCAAATCAAAGGACTCTCGTTATGAACGAGGGACGACCGGGGGGCAGGTCAAACCTTGAACGGCTGCGAATCTGGTATTCGATCGGTTGTGACCAACCGAATGGGGACTGGGCCAACTTTGGCGCGCGCTTGGAGCCGTTCGAACCGCTCTTGACCGCGCTTCGCCGCAGATCATTGCCGATTACAACGTATTTGCCCGCTTCTGGGACGGGATCGCGGCCGAGGCGAGCAACCAGACGCACCGTCGAACCCTTTCCGAGGAACCGGCGACCCGGCTGGACGACGCCCTTGGTCTGGCCTTGCCACGGCTAGAGGCCGAAGCCTCGGCCCGGGCACGGGCAATGACGCGGCCCGTGCGGGGCAGCGGACCGATGACGCCGTTGTAGCGGGCGCACCGTCAGCTGAGTGCCTGAAACTCCACCCGGCGGTTTTCTGCGGCAGCGGGGTCTGTGGTAACCTTGGGGAACCGTTCGCCCAGACCCATCGCTTCAAGCCGTGTCGGCTCAATTCCACAATCGCTGACCAGGCGGCGCTTCACCTCTTCGGCCCGCAATTTCGAGAGGTTTTCGTTGTAAAGGTCCGACCCGGCAGAATCGGTGTGCCCCATGATGCGGAACAGCTGCACGTCGCTGGCCTTCATCACCCGGCACATCTGGTCCAGCACCGGCTGCTGATCGGCCTTGATCGAGGCGCTGTCGTAGTCAAAGCTGATGCGCACGTCGACCTCAAGCTCAGCCGGCAGGCGACCCACTTCCGTGGCATCAACCACAGCACCGGCATCAGCGGCAACCTCGGTCAGGCTGGCGGTTCCCTCAGCTTGGGCGGGCTCGGTTCCGGCAACCACAACAGCGCCCGACTCTTCCGCAGGCGTCGCGTCGCCACGGGTTTCGGCTTCGGCCGAATCGGTGGCGGAAGTCACTGGCGTTTCCACCGTGACGATGGTCAGGCCGCGGGTCAGGCCCTGGCCAGTGCGCACGGCAGTATAAGCCTCGCGCTGGATGAGAAAGCGTTGAAGGATTTCCTCATCCGTCAAGGTCTGCGCCCCAGCCGGAAGCGCCAGAGAGGACAGGACGAGGGCAGCGGCGAAAAGGCCTTTGGGCAGCATCAAAATCACCCCAAAATTTATGTTAAGAGCACCCGCAGCCTATGCTATGTTGCAGCTGTTTTCAATCGCAGCCATTTCATCGGACCCTTCGGCATGCATCTGGTTTGCCATCGCCCCGCCAGCCCCCGGCCAAAGTGCCGCAACCTTTGCGCTGCTTTGTGTGAAAGGGAATCGCTGCGGTGATGAACCTACCCACAACCGTTGTGCCTTACCTAGCGCCGACAGCCTTTCCCCGCCCCGAAGGCCATGGGCTGACCCATCGCGGCGCGGTCCGCTCCAAGAATGAGGATGCCATTCTGGCCGATCCCTCCGGCATCCTGTGGGCGGTGGCCGACGGGATGGGTGGGCATGAGGGGGGGCCATCGCGGCTGATCTGGTGGTCGATACGCTGGCCGACATTGCTGACGACGCCCCCCCGGCCGAAGCGCTGGAAGATGCGATCGAACTTGCGAATGGCCGCATCCGCGCCGCTGCGGGGTCACTTGGGGCGCGGACGATGGGGGCGACAGTGGTGGCGCTTTTCATCTCGCAAGGCATTGCGCATGTTGCCTGGGCGGGCGACAGCCGGGCCTATCTTCTGCGCGGCAGACGGCTGCGGCTTCTGACCCATGACCATACCGTGGTGCAGGACATGGTTGACCGGGGCGAGCTTGGCCTGTCCGAGGCTGAGGGTCACCCCGAGGCGCATGTGATCACCCGTGCCGTGGGGGCCGCGCCCGAGATTGAGGTCGATCATGCCGCCGTGCCGCTAGTGGCGGGGGATCGGCTTCTGCTCTGTTCGGATGGGTTGCCGCGCTGCGTCTATGCACAGGATATAGAGGCCATCCTGATACAGCCCGACCCCGCCCTGACCATTTGCCAAGCGCTTTTGCAGCGCGCTCTGGCCGAAGGCGCGCCGGACAATGTGTCGGTCATCGTGGTTGATCTGAAGGTGGGCTGACCCATGGGCAAGGGAACCCTGATCGGCCCGATCATCGTGGCCATTGGCGTCATCGTCGCGGCCATCGTCTTTGCTGTGGTGACCACCCTAATCGATACGGCAGACGGCGGCACCGACCTGCGCTTGCAGCGGCTTGAGGAAAGCGTGGCGCAGCTTGAGGCCGCTGTCGCTGAAAGCCGCACCAAGGCCGAAGCGCAGGATGCCGACCTGACCCGCCTGCGTGAGGACCTCAGCCTTCTGGCCAATCGCGCACCGGTCGCCATGTCGGCCCCCGATGCCGCCCCCGATGTGATCCAGATCGACCCGGCCGCCCTGCTGCCGGATGAGGATTTTGAAGGTCAAGACGCCACCGAAAACCTGACCGAACAGATGAAGCTGGCCAAGACCCGCTTCAACAACGGGATCACCCAACCGCGCAACAAGACCATGCTGGAGATTCTGGGCCAACCGCGCGACAGCTACAACACCGATTGCCAACCGATGACCAACGCGCGACTGAAGGAGCTGTTGGAAACTCGCCAGATTGGGCCGATCAAGGTCACCATGCTGCGCCCGGCGTTGGAAAGCCTTGAACGGGTGATGAACCGGCTGAAAGAGACCGACCCCGACATCTATGCCAAGGTCGGCACGGCGGGGGCGCTGTGCGTGCGGCTTATTCGCGGGTCATCGACGGGGATATCAAACCACTCCTGGGCCACGGCGATTGACCTGACGCTGGAGGGTGAGCTGGACGGTTTTGCCGACGGGGGCACGCAGTTCGGGCTTTTGATACTGGCTGAGTATTTCAATGAAGAGGGCTGGTTCTGGGGTGCCGCCTACAACCGCGAAGATTCGATGCATTTCGAGGTGGGCGAAGAAACGTTGCGGGCCTGGGCGGCGGAAGGAAAGCTGTAGCTTATGGCAGGCGCGAAAGGGCCAGATGCACCCGATGCCCTGATTGCCCGTCTGGCCGAACCGGTGCTGGCTTATGCCGACCGGCTGCCCATTGTGACCGGGGAACGCCAGTCTGACCTGCTGCGCCATGCCGCTACCCTGCTTGACCGCTTTGCCACCGGCCTGCAGCGCGCCGGGATACCGGGTGCCGCCGTTCCCCCGGCCCGTGCGGCGCTGGCGCTGATTCTGGACCAGAAGGCGCGGGACAATCCGGCGATCAATGTGGCGGAGTGGGGGGTTGAGGCGCGGCGCATGATGTTCGAAGGGCGCGAGGTGTCGCCCGCCGACCTGGCAGAATATCAGCGCCGCGCGGCCGGGCAGCCGGACCATGCCGGAACCTCGGCATTCGTGGCCGACTGCCTTCTGCGGCTGGACAACCGCCGCCGTGCTTTTGACACCTCTCCCGCGACGGCGGGCTGGACGGGTATCCTTGTGGTGCTGGGTTTCGGTTTCGTTTTGGCCGTGGTGGGCTGGGCGGCACTGGTCGAATACCGCTTCCACCGCGATCTTGGGGCCACCTTCGCCGCTCGGGCCCTTAGCATTGGCCTCGACCGCGACGGACCTTTCCCCGATCTGGCCCGCCGGCTGGATGATCTTGGTGCCGAGGCGCGCAATACCGCAATCGCCCGTGCCAAGGCACCGGTCAACCTTTTCGCCGGGTTGATCGGCCCTGACGCGCAAGAGACGGCCGAGGCCACCTATCAGGCCGCCCTGCAGCGCCATTTGCCGCCTGTCCTCGCTGCAGGTATCGACCGGGCGCTTGCAACGGAAGGTGACCCCGCCGCCGCCTATGATACGCTGCGCGCCTGGTCGGTGCTGGCAAGTGCCGGGGCGACCGACACTCCCAATGTCCCGCCTGACTGGCAACCCGCTTGGCTTGCGGGCTGGGCGGGGGACCGGGCTGGCGCTGACCCCTCGTTGCTGGGCCTTTCCCCCCATCTTCTGCGTTTGCAGCCTTTGGACACCCCGCCACCATCGCCGGATACCGAACTTCTGGCCCAGGCGCGTGACATCGCCGCCGAGGCGGCGGAGCCTGACCGCGCCTATCTGGAACTGCGCCGCTCGGCTGCTGTGGAGGCACTTCCAGGCTGGGACCCCGTTACCGCCGTGCCCGGTCTGTCTGTCATCCTCAACCGCAAATCCGGCCTTGCGATGGACCAACCCCTGCCCGGCCTTTTCACCCAAACGGGATGGGATTACGCCCGTGATTTTGGCGCAGGGCTTGCGGTACAGGCAGCCCGCGATCAAGCGACGCGGCTGTTCGACACCCTGCCACCCCCTCAGAACGACACGCCCGACATCTTGATGGACCGGCTGCAGGACCAGACCCTGCAACACTGGTCGGACTATCTTGCCGACCTGCGCGTGCGGGCCTTTGTCTCTCCCGAAGCCTCGGTCCGCATCTCAGGCGAAATGGCGCGGCGCGCCTCGCCGCTTGAGGGGCTGTTGCGTGAGGTCTGGGTGCAGGCTGGCGGCACTGACCGGCGTCGCACGCATCCACAGCAGTTGCAGGTCGCTGCCGTCTTTGGGCCGATGATCCAATATGTCGAAGCCGGGCGGATGCAGGACATTGCAACGCTTTTCGCTGGGCTGAACGTGGCTCTGGCGGCACAAGACCGAGACGGGGAAAAAGGCCAAAGCCGGTTGATGAGCGTGCAGGACCGCGCGGCCTCGGTCGCAGCACTTGGGGTGGCGCCCAAGGTCGTGGTGCAGCTGGTTGAGGATACGCTGGCCCAAACGGGTGCCGCGCATGCCGACCTCATGTCAAACGACCTGACCCGCGTCTGGCAGACCGAGGTTCTGGAAACCTGCATGGCCGTGACGGCTAACCGCTTTCCCTTTGCCGAAGGGGCCGATGCAGAGCCAGACAAGGTGGCCCTTCTCCTTGCTCCGGGCGGGCTGGTGGACCGTTTCGTCAAGGGCCGTGCCGCCCAGATGTTGGACATGTCCGAAACCCCGTGGCGCTGGAAGCCTGAAGCGCTGTTTGAGGGCCTGACCCAGGACAGCGCCGTCTTCCTGCAGCGCGCGGTCGAAATCGGCGCGGGCCTGTTCCCTGCAGGTGCCTCCGGCGGACAGCCCGGGCTGGAACTGACCCTTTCGGCGCTTGCGGAACGGGGGCGCGCCTTTGTAAGTCTTGGCGGCGCGGGCGGACCTGTGGAAGCCACAACCGACAGTCTGGTGCTGGCCTGGCCCGGTGCCCAGCCCGACGCCGGGATCGAAGTGACCTTCAACTCGGGCGAGGGGGAGGCGCGGCTGACCCAGCCCGGCTATTGGGGCCTGTTGCGGCTTCTGGCCCCCCTGCGCCTGCGCGACCGGGACAACGGCACCCGCTTTCTGGTTGACCTTCGAGCCGATCAGTCGCGGCTTTTCCTTGAGATCGTCGTTGACAAGCCGCAAAATCCCCTCGCCTTGCGCAAGCTGATGCAGGGCTTTTCCTGCCCGGCGGTGCTGTAGCCGACCCAGTTGGAAGCCGCCAAAGATCGGCTGCCAAAAGAGGGAACTTCCTACGCGCCAAGCCCATCAAATGGCGCTATACTTGCCGTCACCATTTTTCCGTGACGACCTTTTCAACTGCACCGTTCCTTCAAGGATGGCCCCCGTGACAGCTGACCGCGACATCACCATTTCCATTCCCGCCATCGAGGCTGAGATCTTTCGCGCGGATGGAGGGCGAGGATCGGATATCCCAACCCTTCGCCTATTCGCTGCTGATTTCCTGCAAGGACATGGACGTCAAACCTCTGGATGTGCTGGGTACCCCGGCGGTAATTACCGTCAAGGGCGAGACGCCGCGCCACTTTCACGGGATCGTCGCCGATTTCGCGCTGGAAGAGATCCGCGATGATCTGGCCTTCTTCCGCATGACGCTGCGGCCCTGGCTGTGGTTTCTGTCGCTGGACAGCGACAACCGCATCTTTCAGGCAAAAAGCACCCCCGACATCGTGGAAGAGGTGTTCAAGGCCTACCCGAATGCCAAGTTCAAGCTGGCACTGCGCGGCAAGTACGACAAGCGCGAGTACTGCGTCCAGTATGGCGAAAGCGATCTGAACTTCGTGCAACGGCTGATGGAGGATGAGGGCATATTCTACCACTTCACCCACGCCGAGGATGGCCACACGCTGGTGATCTCGGACGCGAATGAGGCGCTCGAAGCCGCCGAGGGCAGCGAAAAGGTGCCTTACGAACCCGACAGCCGCGTCAGCTTTCGTGAAGGCGATTTCATCACCCAATGGGTGCCAAAGGCGCAGGTGCGCAGCGGCAAGTTCACCGCCACCGATTATGATTTCGTCAAACCCTCGTTCGATCTGACAGCACTGACCGACGCCCCCGTCGGCCACAAGGAAGACAAGGCCGAGGTCTATCACTACCCCGGCCGCTATACCGAACTGGACCCGGGGCAGAAGATCACCGAACGTCGCTTGCACGAATTGCAGGCCAACCAGCACCGGGTGACGGCCAAGGGCACCGCGCGGCAGCTGTGGTCCGGCCACAGTTTCACGTTGGAGCTTTTCCCGCGTGAGGCCGAGAATATCGCCTATCTGGTGATCTCAGCCGCCTATGTGATGTGGGATGAAGAACTGCGCGCCGGGCAGTCGCGCGATGGGTCGGGCTATGAAGTGACAATGGAGCTTTCGCCCGCCTCAATCCCCTTCCGGCCTGCGCGCATTTCGCCAAAGCCGCGCATGGCCGGGCCGCAGACGGCAGTGGTCGTAGGGCCTTCGGGGGCCGAGATTTTCTGCGATGAATACTCCCGCGTGAAGGTGCATTTCCACTGGGACCGTCTGGACGGCAAAGACGAAAACTCCTCCTGCTTTGTCCGCGTCTCGGCGGCCTGGGCGGGGGCGGGCTGGGGGTTCATCCAGATCCCCCGCATCGGTCATGAGGTGATCGTCGACTTTCTGGAAGGCGACCCCGATCAGCCGATCATAACCGGACGGGTCTATAATGGGCAGAACACCGTGCCCTACGGTCTGCCCGGCAATGCTAGCCAGTCGGGCTGGAAAAGCTGGTCCACGCCGTCATCCGGCGGGTTCAACGAGCTGCGGTTCGAAGACAAGGCCGGGGCGGAAGAGGTCTATTTCCAGGCCGAGAAGGACCACACCGAACTGGTCAAGAACAACGAAACCCGCACCATCGGCAATGACTGGGTCGAGGATGTGGGCCATGACGGCACCCAGTCTGTTGGGCATGACCGCACCGAAAGCGTGGGCAACGACAAGTCGGTGTCGGTAGGCAACAACCGCACTGTCAGCATCGGGGTGAATGATGATGAGACGGTCGGCTCGAACCGGTCCCTGACCGTCGGGTCGAACGAAACGATCAGCATCGGCGCGAATTCGGATGAAACCATCGGGGCCAACCACAGCCAGACCGTTGCGATTGCGCAGACCATCACCGTCGGTGCCGCGCGCACGGATACGGTGGGGGCGGCGGAAGTGCGCAGTGTGGGCGCAAGTCAAACCAACACCATCGGTGCCAGCCGCTCGGTCACCGTGGCAACGACCAGACCCATACCATCGGCAGCGACGACAGTTGGACGATCGGGGCCAAACAGTCAGTTTCCATCGGGTCGGACCAGGGGGTCACCGTGGGTGGCGGGATGTCGGTCAAGGTCGCCAAGGACCAGGCGACCGAGGTTGGCGGCTCTCAGGCCACCAAGGTCGGCAAGGACGCGCTGCACGACATTGCGGGTGCCTTGGCGATCAAGGCAGGCAAGACCATCACAATCGAGGCCGCCGATGCCATTGTTCTGAAGACAGGCTCTGCCTCAATCTCGATGAAGAAGGACGGCACGATCAACATCGAGGGCAAAGACGTCACCATCAAGGGGTCGGGCAAGATCAACGTGAAAGCGACGGGGAACGTGACCGTCAAGGGCGCCAAGATCATGAACAACTGAAAAGGGTCTGCAGAACCGCGTCACAATCGGCGGCGTCACAGGGCTGCGGCGCCCCCCCGGCCTGCCAAAGCTGCATCATCGGCCCTTGCCCATCGCCCATCGGGGGCGGCAGGTCTTCAAGCCGGTCAAGCAAACCATCTGGGTCTATGCCCCCCTGCCCCACCGCCACCAGCACCGCCGCCGCCGCATCACCCCAAGCGTCAAGCCCTTCGGGCGACGGGCAGCGTGGGTGCAATGACGAAAGGCGGCCAGTGGAAACCGTCCGCCCCACCCGGTCTGCCCCTGGC